>NZ_WIVR01000003.1:0-225778 GCF_009600525.1 Pseudomonas sp. FSL R10-1350 | reverse complement strand
GGGGATGCTGAAGATACTCGGCGGCCTGTTTGCTGCGCGACAGCGCGGCGTCGAAGACGGGGCGGCCCCTCCTACAGGGACTTTGGGTCCTGTTTAAAAAGATGAATGAAGCTTTTATGACATCAGTTCGGTAGCCCCCGACCACGCCGGTCTTACCTGTGTAACGCGCTAGGCAACGGGTTTTATTACGGCAATTTAGGGGGCGGTGTGGAGCATTTGTTCAAGTCAATCAGGCCGGTCGGCGGCGCAGCGCTGTGCTGGCTGGCGCTGGCGCAGCCGGTACTGGCGCAAGAGCAAGGCGCGCAGGCGCAAGGTGCAGAGCGGCGGGTAGACGTCAACGAGTACTTCGTACGCGGCAATACCGTGCTCGACGCGCAGGCCATCGAAGAAGCGGTGTATCCCTTCCTGGGGCCGCAAAAAACCTTGAGTGATATTGAGGGCGCCCGCGATGCCCTGCAGAAGACTTACCAGGACCGCGGCTATCAATCGGTGTTTATCGAACTGCCCGAGCAGAAAGTCGACGACGGCATCGTGTACCTGCAAGTCAGCGAAACCAAAGTCGGGCGGGTACGGGTGGTGGGCGCCAAGCACTATTCGCCTGTAGAAATCCGGGAAGAAGTGCCGGGCCTCAAGGAAGGCACCGTGCCTGATTTCACTAGCGTGCAAACCCAGCTCGCGGGCATCAACCGCAACGCCGGGCGCCAGGTCACGCCACTGGTCCACGAAGGGCAACGCCCCGGCACCATGGACATTGACCTGCAAGTCGAAGACCAAAGCCCCTGGCATGCCAGCCTGGGCCTGAACAACGACTACAGCGCCGACACCAAAAGGCTGCGCAGCGTCGCCACCGTGGGTTACGACAACCTCTGGCAGTTGGGCCACAGCGTTTCCCTGACGTTCTTCACCGCCCCGCAAGACATGGATAACGCCAAAGTCTGGTCCGGTTCTTATACCGCGCCTTTGAGCGAACGCTGGAGCCTGCAGTTCTCGGGTTATCAGTCGGACAGCAACATCGCCACCATCGGCGGCAGCAACGTGTTGGGTAAAGGTCATTCTTACGGTGTGTCGGCCATCTACAGCCTGCCGTCGAGCGGCACATGGGCCAACTCGCTGTCGGCCGGGGTCGATTTCAAAGACTTCGATGAGCAACTGCGTTTTGGCGAAAGCAACGACAAGGTGCCGCTCAAATACGCGCCGCTGACCTTTGGCTACAACGGTTACAACTACACCGAACAAACACAGCTGGGGCTGGGCCTGAATCTGGTGATCGGCACCCGGGCCTTTTTCGGTTACGGCAGCGACTCCCAGGAGTTTCGCGACAAGCGCTGGGATGCCAGCCCGAGCTTCGCCGTGCTCAAGGGCGACGCCAACCTGACTTCTACGTTCAAGAACGACTGGCAACTGGCGTCCAAGGTCGGCTTCCAGTTGGCCTCTGGCCCGCTGGTGTCCAACGAACAGTATTCCGCCGGCGGCGCCACCTCGGTGCGCGGTTACCTCGCCGCCGAGCGCACCGGTGACGAAGGCTACCTGCTCTCGCAAGAAGTGCGCACCCCGTCGCTGGCCAAATATCTCGGCAGTTACGTGCAGGAATGGCGCTTTTACGCCTTTGCCGACGCGGCACAGCTGTACCTGCGCGACGCGCTGGAAGAGCAAGAAGACGACTACCGCCTGGCCAGTGTCGGCCTCGGCACCCGGGCCAGTTTGAGCAAGTGGCTGTCCGGCAGCCTGGACTGGGGCTACCCGCTGGTCGATGGCCCGAACACCCAAAAACATGACTCTCGACTGCACTTCAGTGTGCAGGCGACTTTCTGATTCGCTTTCACGGAGATCCGTTCACATGCAACGCATATTAATGAGTCTGTTGATTTGCCTGGGCTTCGCGCTCCCGGCCACTGCCCATGCCTGGTGGCAGGATGACTGGCACTACCGCAAACAGATTTCGGTGGACACCACGCCACAAGGCGCGGCCATTAATGACCCGCTGGGCCGCACAGCGTTGCTGGTTCGTTTGCACACCGGCAACTTCACCTTTGACGGGGTCAAGGAAGACGGTTCAGACCTGCGCTTTGTCAGTGCTGACGACAAGACGGTGTTCAATCACCAGATCGAAAGTTTTGACCCGCTGATGGGCATGGCCCTGATCTGGGTCGATGTACCCAAGGTCGAAGGCGGCCAGCGTCAAGACCTGTGGATGTACTACGGCAATCAGAAAGCCGCGGCCACTTCGAACGGTCAGTTGACGTTCGATCCGAACTACACCGCGCTTTACCATTTTGAAGGCGCCAACGGCACACCGGCACGTGACACCACGGCGTACGGCAACACTGCACAAAACGCCACCGGCACCAGCATTGACGGAGTTATCGGGCGTGCCTTGCAGCTTGGCGGCCAACCTGTGTTGCTGCCAGCCAGCCCGTCGCTGCAACACAACGCGGGTGCTGCGTTCACCTTCAGCACCTGGTTGCGTCTGGACCAGCCGGCCGGTGAGCAACTGTTGCTGGCCCGCCGTGAAGCCGGTCACAGCCTGTTGGTCGGTGCCGATCAGGGCGTGCCTTTTGTTGAAATCGACGGCCACCGCGCCGTCTCGAACCAGTCACTGAAACCGGGCCAATGGCAACACCTGGCACTGACTAGCGAAGGTGAAAAAACCTCGTTGTTTGTCAACGGCCGTGAAGCCGCCAGCCTGGCAGTGGCCATGCCTGCCTTCAATTCGCCGATGGCCATTGGTGCTGATGTGCCGCAGGCCGCTGACGCTGAGCCAAGCCACTACCAACCGTTGAACGGGGCCATTGACGAATTGCGCCTGTCCAAGGTCGCCCGCCCGGCCAGCCTGCTGCTGGCAGATGCGACTGCGCAGGGTTCTGAGTCCAAGCTGGTTGCCTATGGCGTTGATGAAGAACAGTCGGGCTTCGGCTTCGGCAGCCTGGGTTTCCTGTTCAATGCCGTGCCGATGGATGCCTGGATCATCATTCTGGTGCTGGTGGGCATGATGATTCAGTCGTGGATCATCATGATTCGCAAAAACCGCATGGTCACTCGCGTCAGCAAGGCCAACGAAGTATTCCGCGAGCAGTTCGCTCAAGTCGGTACGCGTCTGGAAATGTTTGCCGATGACAAGGCCCTGGCCGAGCGTCTGACCCATTCGCCGCTGTGGCGCCTGTACCTGGTGGCGGTCAAGGAAATCCGTACCCGCCGTGCCCAGGGCGCTGATACCTCGTCGGTGTCTGCCGCCACTATCGAAGCGATCCGTTGCTCCATGGACGGTGTGCGCACCCGTGAAAACCAGCAACTGAGCTCAAAGCTCTCGACCCTCTCTAATGCCATCGCCGGCGGCCCTTACATCGGCCTGCTCGGTACGGTCATGGGGATCATGGTGGTGTTCCTCGGCACCGCGATGGCGGGTGACGTGAACATCAACGCCATTGCACCGGGTATGGCGGCCGCCTTGCTGGCCACGGCCATGGGCCTGTTCGTCGCGATCCCGGCACTGTTTGGCTACAACCGCCTGATTACCCGCAACAAGGAAGTCAGCGCTGACATGCGGGTGTTCGTCGATGAGTTCATCACCCGCCTGGCGGAAATGCACGGCGAGAGCCAATTCAGTGAAGCGGCGCATCAGCGCGGCCATCACGCCAACGCCGCCTTGCCGGCCTGAGGAGAAACGTCATGGCTTCTGTAAACGCCGCCCACGACGATGACGATGATGCCGCCGTCGACAGCATCAATATCACGCCCCTGGTGGACGTGCTGATGGTGGTGTTGGTGATGTTCATCCTCACCGCCACCGCACAAGTGTCGGGCATCCAGATCCACCTGCCTAAAGCCAGTGCTTCGGTGTCGTTATCCGAAGCCAAGACCAAGGCGATTTCGGTGAACGATGCCGGGCAGGTGTTCCTCGATGCCTACCCGGTCACCTTGAGCGAACTGGAAGAACGCCTGCGTATCGAGAAGGCACAAAGCCCGGATTTCCCGGTCATCGTGCGCGGTGACGCCATGGTCCAGTACCAGAAAGTCATTGAAGTGCTGGACCTGCTGCGCCGCCTGGAGTTGTCCCAGGTCGGCCTGGTCACCGGCAAACCGAGTCAGGGCTGATACGACATGAGCGCACAGACTCCAAACACGCTCTTGCGCCCGCTCAAGTGGGGCGCAGGCCTGCTGCTGGGCGGCGTTGCTGCCTGGTTTATCTGGCAGTGGGCCAATGACATGAGTGGCGTACGCCGGGAGGCGCCGAAGGTGCCAACGATTATCCCGTTGCCGCCGCCACCGCCGCCGCCGCCGGAAAAACCCAAGGAGCCTGAACCGCAGGTGGAAGAAAAGGTGGTTGAGCCCGAGCCGTCACCGGAGCCCGAAGACGTCAAGCCCGAGGAAGAAGCGCCGCCGTCACCGGCAGATGACCTGGCCAACCCGATGCAGATCGATGGCGACGCCCAGGCCGGTAACGACGGGTTCAACGTCGGCGCGGGCAAGGGCAGCGGCATGGCCGGTTCTGGCGGTGGCGGCCTGGGTACCGGGACGTACAAGCAATACCTGGCGGGGGTCTTTCAGCGCCTGCTGCGCGAAGACCCGGAGCTGCGCAAGAAGGCTTACCAAGTGCAGGCCGACCTGTGGCTGAGCGCGGATGGCCAGGTCACCCGTGTAGTGCTGGTGCAGTCCAGCGGTGACGCCCAAACCGATGCTCAGGTGCTGGCTGCCTTGCGTGCGCCGCATGCCACGCAGCGCACACCGGCTTCGCTGACCTTGCCGGTACGACTGTCCCTGAAGGGCCGTCGTCCGGAGTGATTGAACTTTTTTGCAGTTTTTTACAGGAGTTGTGAGCACATGATTTCCCCCGTGAATCGACTGACCCTGGCGGTCGGCATGGTCATCGCGACCCTGGTTGGCCCCGCATCGGCAGCGACTGCCGCGCCCTCGGAAAACGCCACGATCAACCTGATCCGCCTGCTGGTCGAGCAAGGCGTGCTCAAGCAAGCGGCCGCTGACGGGCTGATTGCCCAGGCCGAACGTGAAGCTCAACAAGCCCGTCAGGCCAGCGTAGCCCCGGTGGTTGCCGCTGGCCCTGTGGCAGCGCCTGGCGATGTACGGGTGCAATACGTGCCGACCGCCGTGCGTGACCAGATCCGTGATCAGGTCAAGGCTGAAGTGATGGCCACCGCCAAGCAGGAAAACTGGGCTCAGCCCAACACCTTCCCGGAGTGGGCGTCACGCATCAGTTTTGACGGCGACATCCGCCTGCGCGACGAATCCCGTTACTTCTCGGGCCACAACAGCAATGAAATCGTCGACTATGCCAAGTTGAACGAAAACGGCCCTTACGACGTTAACAAAGACAGCAACACCAAGATGCCGCCGTTGCTGAACACCCGCGAAGACCGCGAAAACCTGCTGCGCCTGCGCGCCCGTCTGGGCATGAAAGCGATCATCTCGCCGGAATGGACGGCGGGTATCCGGGTCGGCACCGGCAATGACAACAGCCCGGTATCGGCCAACCAGACCCTGGGCGGCGGTTTTGGCAAGAAAGACCTGTGGCTTGACCAGGGTTACTTGAGCTGGAAAGCCATGCCGGGCCTGACCCTGACCGGCGGCCGCTTTGCCAACCCGTTCTACTCAACGGACATGATGTACTCCAAAGACCTGAACTTTGACGGGATCGCAGCCAACTTCAATCACACGCTCAACAAGGATTGGGGGGTGTTCGCTACGTTGGGCGCGTTCCCGGTTGAGTACAGTTCGGACACCGCGAGCAGCAACGGGCTGGACAAGGAAGACAGCAAAAACAAGTGGATGTTTGGCGGCCAGATCGGCGCTGACTGGCGGCTCAACAGCGACAACAGCCTCAAGGGCGCGCTGGCTTACTATCGCTTTGAAGACCTTGAAGGCAAACGTTCTGCCCCGTGCAAGCCGTGGCAAGGCCAGCCAGGGTGCGACACCGACGGCTCCCGCCTGACCTTTATGCAAAAGGGCAACACGGTGTTCTTGCTGCGCGACATCGTGCCGAACCCGGATACCCCGGGGCTTACGCCACAGCCTCAGTTTGTGGGCCTGGCGTCCAAGTTCGATGTGCTTGACCTGAACTTGGCGTGGGACGCCCAGTTGCCGGAAAACCTGATGCTGCGCACCCAGGGCAACTACATCCGCAACCTGTCATACAACAAAGGCAAGATGCTCAAGCGCTCGGAAGGCGAGATCGTCAACAACCTCAACAGCAGCGGCGAGTTTGAGAGTGGCGGCAACGCAATGATGCTGCAATTCACCCTCGGTAACGCGCTGGAAATGCGCAAGCGTGGCGACTGGAACGTGCTCGCGGGCTACAAGTACATCCAGCCTGACGCCTTGCCGGACGGCTTCAACGACTCGTCCTTTCACCTGGGCGGCACCAATGCCAAGGGCTATTTCGTCGGCGGCAGCTACGGCATCGACAAAAACATCTACGCCAGTGCTCGTTGGTTGAGCGCCTCCGAAGTGTATGGCGCGCCGTTTGAGGTCGACGTCATGCAACTGGAACTCAACACGCGCTTTTGATGCGCCGGGAGAAACCACATGAACACCCGAATTTGCGGCCTGGTACTGGCCTTGGGCAGCCTGGCCGCGACCGGTGCATCAGCCGAAGGCATGGAGGAGCGCCTGCGCACGCAATTGCGCAGCACCACTGCGCAATTACAGACGCTGCAAAGCGAGCAGGCCCAGGCCAGCGCCGCGCGCATCGCTGCCGAAAACCAGGCCAAACAGGCGCAGGCACAGATCAAGCAATTGACCGCCGAGCTTGAGAAAACCCGAGGCGTGGCCGAGCAGTTGGTGGGTCAGCAACAGAACCTGCACAACCAGGCGCAAGCCCAGGTAGCGGCGAGCAACGAACAGACCGGCAAGTTTAAAAAGGCCTATGAAGACCTTTTGCAACTGGCGCGGGGCAAAGAAGCCGAACGTGCACGCTTGCAGACGCAATTGACCGAACGTGACACACACCTGCAGCAATGTGCTGCCAAGAATCAACAGATGTACGGCGTGGCCCAGCAACTGCTCGCGGCTTACGAAAAAATCGATGTGGCTGAGGTGATGAGTATTCGCCAGCCATTCGCCAGCGGCGCACGAGTCAAGTTCGAAGAACTGGCCCAGGGCTTTGGCGACGATTTGTACAAGACCCGGTTTGATGCCCCCCAAGCAGCCCTCAATCATTGATAGACAAGGAAGCACACCATGAGCGATTTGATCACTAGCGTTACCGTCCAGACCCTGACTGAGCTGCTGCAAGCGGCAGGCTACCGCGTCAACGAAACCGAGCAGAACGGCATCGTGCAACTGCTCAGCGCCAGCCAGGGCATCGGTTTTGCCGTGCGTTTCGGTAACCCGGCAGTGGAGCAGGGCAGCTACGTTGACTTCACCTACAGCTGTGCATTGCGTGTTCAAGGCCAACTGCCACAAGGCCTGACCGAAGTGTGGAACGCTTCGCGGCGCTTTGCTCGCCTGTCGTTGCAAGGCGAGTTCTTGCTGATGGAAATGGACGTGGTCGTGGCCGGTGTCGGTGAAGTCCACCTGCGCAGCCAGCTGGAGCTGTGGGACCGCTTGCTGCAAGAGTTCATCGTGTACCTGCGTGAATACAGCCAGCAAGCGGCGCAGTTGGCAGCCCAGGCCGAGAAACAAGAACAGACCGAGTCTGTCGACAACCGCGAAGAGGCGACTGCCCTGTGAAGAAACCAACCCTGGTGGTCGGCGCGGGCGCGTTGACCTTGCTGGTGGTGGCGGTGGTTTTGAGCCTGCGTCCGGGTAGCGACCCGGTTGCCGCTCAGCAACCGGCGCCGGTCCTTGATCTGCAGCAAAGCGGCCCTGCGGTCGCCCGCCTGGGCAGTCAGCAAATAGATGTCCAGGAACTCAAGTCGGTGATGGCGACATTACCGCCAGAGGCTCGCGAGCAACTGCGCAGCAACCGCAGTGCCCTGGAAACCTGGCTGCGTTCCCGACTGGCACAAAAGGCCGTTCTGGAACAAGCCGATGCCCAAGGCTGGCGTCAGCGCCCCGAGGTTGAGCAACAGACCCGCGCTGCCGCCGAGCAGATCGTATTCCGCGATTACATGTTGTCGGTCAGCGAAGTGCCGGCCAACTACCCGAGCGCCGCCGAACTGCAAGCGGCCTATGACAGCGGCAAGGCTCAATGGGTGACGCCGGCACAGTATCAAGTCAGCCAGATCTTCCTCGCAGTGGGCCCGGGGCAACGCGCAGAAGGGGTGCGCCGCCAGGCGCTGGAGCTGAGCCGCAAGGCTCAAGAGGCGCCGGGTGAGTTTGCAGAACTGGCGACCCAGTACTCGCAAGAACCCAACAGCGCCCGGCATGGCGGGGATATCGGGATGCAGCCGCTGGAACAGCTGCTGCCAGAGGTACGTGGCGTGGTCTCGCGGCTCAAGGTCGGGTCAGTGTCGGATGTGGTGCAAAGCTCGGCGGGTTTTCATGTGCTCAAGCTCACGGCCCAGCAGCCTGCACATACCGCCACCCTCGACGACATGCGCGAACGCCTGACCCAGGCCTTGCGCGCCCAGCGCCAGGAGCAAATCGCCAAGTCGTATCTGGAAGGCATGCTCAACACGGCAACCCTGAGCATCGATGGTGCGCAGTTAAACAAAGTACTTGAGTAAACCCCGCGCAAGGACGCGACACTGCAACAGGCTGCGATTGCCAACAAAATCAACAGATCGCAGCTTGCCCCGCGCCGGCACCACGACAGGGAGTCACCCTACATGGCATTTCAAGAATCGGCTGCACCCCAAAGCAACACCGGCTACCGCAAATCCTGTGAATTGTCAGAACCAAGGATGCTTCTGGCGAACACCCTGAGTAGCGATGTGGCGCGATTTTTTCTGGTGAGCGCCCGCTGTGGCTGTTTCACCCAGGCAGCGCGCAGCCTGAACATCAAGGCCACGCTGTTACGCAGGCAATTGACCCAACTGGAAGATCGCCTCAACTGTACGCTGTTCAACTATCAGGGCCGGTCGCTGGTACTCAGCCCAGAAGGCCAACGATTGCAGGCCCAACTGATTGCCCTGGCGGACGCAGAGCAATTATCGGTGGCCATGGGCGAGCAACCGCGCATTCGCCTGGCCGTCGCCGAAACAATCCTGCATGACATTTTGGGGCGTGACCTGATTGCCTTGTTACGCCGAAATGCCAGCATCCGCCTGGACATCATCTCGCTGAAAAACCACCACGCCTTGCAAACGGTCGAGGCTGACGTGGTGCTGTGGCTCTCAGACATGGACCCAGCCCCGTCGGGCCCGAGCTTCGCCGTTGAGTCCGTCAGGCCGTTGGCGCGCTTGCACTACCTGCCGCACATCGCCAAACGTTACTCGCGGCTAATGACCCGCCCAGAAACCCTCGACGACCTGGCTGACTACATGCTGGTGCAATGGCAACCAGACCAACAGGTACAGGTGCTGCAGCCGTGGAATACGCTGGTGGAACAACGCCAGGCTGCCGTGGTGCACGTACACGATTACTCATTGATGCTGGAAATGATCCGCTGCGGCGCCTGCATCGGTTTGCTGCCGCGCTACATGAGCCACTGTGATCGCGGCCTCACCGCCATCCCCGGGCTGCTGCCCGCCAGCCTGGAGCGGCAGGCCTGGCTGGCCGTCAATGCCGCAACAGCATTCCCGCAAGAGGCTCAGAGGCTGGTGGACCTGATCGTCAGCACCTTTGAAGGGCGTAAAGAGTGGTTTGTTTGATACTCGTGGGTGCCAAGGGGTTTTTGAACAGTCGGGGAGTCAATTCGCTTTGTTGAAGGTCGTACTGAGTGTGCCCATCACACATCCGCACGATCACGTATGACAAGGAGAAGGGATGAACATCCAATTCAATGACAAACGCGCACTGGTAACGGCTTCCACCGGAGGTATCGGTTTTGCCATCGCCCAGGGCTTGGCAGAGGCGGGCGCGCAGATCGTTCTCAACGGTCGCAGTACGGAGTCTGTGGCTGAGGCCGTCGCCAGGTTGACGAAAGCGGTGCCGGGCACGTCGGTGCAAGGTATTGCTGCTGACTTGAGCACTGCCGAGGGTGTTGCGGCGCTGGTTCGCGATGCGGGTGAGGTCGACATTTTGGTGAACAATGCCGGTATCTATGGGCCTCAGGACTTTTACGAAACCGATGACGAGGTCTGGGACAGCTATTGGCAAACCAATGTGATGTCCGGGGTTCGTTTGAGTCGGGCGTTGTTGCCGGCCATGGTCAATAAAGGTTGGGGGCGAGTGGTGTTTATGTCGTCGGAGTCGGCACGCAATATTCCGGCTGACATGATCCATTACGGCGTGTCCAAGACAGCGCTATTGGCGTTGGCGCGAGGGTTGGCCAAGCGGGTTGCAGGTAGCGGCGTGACGGTTAACAGCGTATTGCCGGGGCCGACCTTGTCCGAAGGGGTTGCAAACATGCTGAAAGACGAGGTTGAGCGTACGGGTAAAACCCTGGAGTCAGTGGCGACTGCATTTGTTTTACACAATCGGCCCAGCTCGATCATTCAGCGCGCAGCAACGGTTGAAGAAGTCGCCAACATGGTCGTCTACGTGTGTTCACCTCAGGCGTCGGCGACGACAGGGGCGGCACTGCGGGTAGACGGCGGTGTGGTAGATGACATCGTCTGACGTAACGCTCTCCATGCGGTCGTTGTCCAACCACAGGTCTATCAAGGTGGTGAGATAACGGCCGTGTTATCCAACCGGGGGGTGAATCACTCTTTTACGTCCATGAACTCTTTGGCCCAGGCCACGTAGTCTTCCGGCTGGGTGTAGGTGTGGGTCAGTTCGGTAGCGCTGAGGTTATTGGTGCTGTTGGTCAGGTGACGCTGGGCACGCAGGCTGTCGTAGGTGGCCTTGATCGACGCAAAGTAAGCGGCGTGACCGGCGACGACAATGCGTACACCCAAGCTGGCCAGACGCTGGCTGTCATTGAGTTTCGGGTTGCCATAAGTCACCAGCATCAACGGCACTGTGAGCTTCGCGCTGATTTGTTCAAGCTGTGCAAAGTCGTCGATCCCCACGATGCAGATGCCGTCTGCACCAGCTTTTTCGTAAGCCTGGGTACGTTTGATCACGTCTTCGGTAGACAACACGCCAGCGTTGGTCCGCGCGATGATCGAGAGCGCCGGGTCTACACGGGCTTCCAGGGCGGCCTTGATTTTGCCGATGCCTTCATCGATAGAAATCAGGTCAGTGGATTTGCGGCCGAATTGTGCGGGCAGCAAGGTGTCTTCAATGGTCAGTGCAGCAACACCGGCACGCTCGAGTTCTTCGACGGTGCGCATCACGTTGAGGGCATTGCCATAGCCATGGTCAGCATCGGCAATGAAAGGCAACTGAGCGACGCGGCCGATACGGGTGGCCTGCTCGACGAACTCACTCAAGGTGATGAGGGCAAAATCAGGGGCTGCCAGGACTTGCAGCGACGCCACCGAGCCACCGAGGATACCGACCTCAAAACCCAGGTCAGCGGCGATACGTGCGGACATCGGGTCAAAAACCGAAGCCGTTTCGAAACACGCAGGGGTGGCAAGCAATTGGCGGAAGTTATTGCGCAGGGCGGTGTGGGACTTTTTGGGCATGATCTTTCCTGTTTCTGGCCATCATCGAATTACGATCTATGCCTGTTCATGGTTCAGCGAGACTACCACGCAGCAAAACACAGGTTTATGACGTTTCAGAATGGGCTATGCCGCAACTGCATACCTTAAGTGTGGCGAGATGCCTTTATGAAGAAAGTTTCATCAATCGGAGGCTCCATTGAGGCTGAAGCGTTTCTGCCCCTTGCGGTTGCTGTGCGTACGGACGTCGCCTCGCAAAGCTCGACAACTGCTACGGGAATGGGGGGGCAGGTTTTGATCTTTCACGTCAAAAGCGCCCTCTCCCGAAGGAGAGGGGGCCTGTTAATCAGAACTGATAGTTCAGCCCCAACGTCAACGAGCGTTGCGGGGCAGGTTGGCGGCCCCACGGGCTGGTGTCGATGCCGCGGAAGTAATACTCGCGGTTGAACAGGTTGCTGATGCCCGCAGAGGCGGTCAGTACGCTGTGGTCTTGCAACTTGAACTGGCGCTCGATGGCTGTATTCCACAACCAGTAGGCGGGCAGCCGGCCGACCGAGGCTATGGCATCTTCGTCTACGCTGTTGGCGGCGTCGGTGAAGGCGCTGCTCACGTACAGGCCATCTAGGCTGTAGCTCCAGTGTTCGGCAAAACGGTAATGACCGTCGACGCTGAACTGGTTGCGCGAGGCGAAGGGCACGTCATTGCCTTTGTAGATACCGTTACGCTGCTTGGCATCGAGGTAGGCATAACTGGCGTGCAAGTCAAGGGCGGGCAGGGCTTGCGGGGTCCAGAAGATTTCACTATCGATGCCCTGGTGACGGGTGCTGCCCAGGTTGACAAAGCGGTCTGTGGTGCCGTTGTAGACGATCTGATCTTCAAAATCGATGCGGTACAGGCCCATATCGACGCGCAGGCCATCCCAGGGTGTATAGCGCACGCCCGTTTCGTAGTTCCACGCCAGTTCAGCGCCGACCTGGCCTTCCTTGACGATCTGCGTGACTTGCGGCGGCCGCAGTGATTTCTGCGCGTTGGCATACACGTACCAGTCGTCACTGGCCTGGAATCCGACGGTAAGGCCCGGCAACCACTCCCGGGAGGTGTTCTCGTTGGTAAAGCCGGTGATGCCGTCGTCGTAGTCCATGCGCGCATTTTCATAACGCGCGCCGGGGGTGATGGTCAGGCGGTTGTCGAACAGGCCGATGGCGTTGCTGATGTAGAACGCCTTGGCCGAGTCATTGAACTGCCAGTCACGGAACGGCGTGGTTTTGCCCGTGGCAACGCTTTGGCGATCGACCTTGTAGTCGATGTCTTCTTTGACGTAGCGGGCGCCCAGCAGCCAGGTCTGGCTGACCTGGTCGCCGTCGATGTTCATGCTCAGGCGCGGCTCGCTGCCCCAGACCTTGAAGTCTCGCGGGCCATCCTGCTTGGTGACGGCGGTGCCATCCGGGGTGAAAGGCAGGCCCACGACAAAGTTGCGGTAGCTCTTGTGGGCGAAGTTGGTCCAGCTGAACTGCACCGAGTCGAACGGGCCAATAGCGCCCAATTGTTGGGTGTAGGTCCCCAGATGCGGTCGGTATTGCCTTCGAAGTTGTCCAGCGGGCGGGTCGACTGGCGCGGGTTGTCTTTGTAGTCGCGCACGCTGAGAGCGCCAGGCAGGTCCATGTCGGCGCGGTAGTGCTGAATGCCGAAGCTCAGGTCACGGTCATCGTCGATGTTCCATTGGCCGCGCAGGCGGTAATTCTGGATATCCGTGTCGGAGTGTTCACGACCGGTTTCACCGTTGATGCTGTTGAGGTCCAGTTGCAGGCCGAAATTGTCGGTCAGGTAACCGCCGGTGCCCACGTAGGTGTCCCACAGCTGGCGGCCACCGGGGTTGAAGGTGGTGCGCTCTTGAACGGTGTTTTGCCACTCGTGGGGGATGGGTTTGCTGATGAAGTTGATCACCCCGCCGACGTTGTTCGGGCCGTATTGCACCGCCGCGCCCCCGCGCACTACGTCGATACGATCCACCGTCGCCATGGTCACCGGGAACAATGACAGCCCGGTCTGGCCATAGGGCGCCAATGCCAGCGGAATCCCGTCGGACAAAGCCTGAACCCGGCCGCTGCGGCTTTCATAGAGGCCGCGCACAGCGATTTGTGGCAGTGCGCCGGTGCCGGTTTCGTCAAACACCTTGACCCCTGGTACACGTTGCAAGGCTTCATCGACCCCGCGCACGCTGGCTTTTTGCAGTTGCTCGTTGCCAATCACCGTACGGCTGCCCGCGTAGGTGCGAACTTCGGGGTCGGTGGCGCTGCCCAGCACATCGCCTTTGATCACCATGGTGCCCAAGGCTACCGGCTCAGCAGGCGGTGGCGGGGTGAGGGTATTGGCCCGGGTGTCTTGCGCGACGATAAAAAACGTCTGCTCGTCGCGCTTTTGCACGTTAAGGCCATGTTTATCGAGCAGTCGGTGCAGGGCTTCTTCAGCGGTATAGCGACCTTTGAGCGCCGGGGTGGTGCTGTTGCCGACCACGTCACTGGCGAAAATGATTTGCACGCGGGACTGTTGGGCCAGCGTATTCAGCGCTTGCTCCAGGTTGCTGCTCGGCAAGTCGACGTCGAACGTGTCCTTGTCCTGGGCATTGGCCGAGAGGGCGAACAGAAGGCTGGTGGCGAGTACAGACAGCGACAGATACTGACGCGCCGGCAAGCGTTGTTTCATGGACGGGGCTCCTGAGAACGTTAGGGTTAGTTCTATTGCCGTCACCCGCACGGCAAAACCCTACCTCGTCACTGAATTATTTTTTTGCAGGCTTGTGGGTGATGTGCAACGTACCGTCCGCATCCCGCGCCATCGTCAGGGGCAAGATATGCGGAAACAGGTCGAGCAGGTCTTCAACGTTGTCGGTGTTAAATACGCCGCTGATGGGCAATTGCGCCAGGGCTGGATCTTCGAGACGGATCGGCGCCTGACGATAACGCTGGATCTGCGCAATGGCTTGTACCAGCGGGGTGCGGGAGAACACCAGCTTGCGTTCTTGCCAGGCCAGCACGCCGGGCAGGTCGGCGTTACGGGTTGGCTGTAGCTGACCGTCAAGGACCGCCAACTGCTGCCCCGGAATCAGCCGCTGTTGCTGTGCCGGATGGGTGATTGACTGCACGTTGACACTGCCGCGCACCAATGCCACGTGCACGGCATTCTCTTCGCGGGCCACATTGAACAGGGTGCCCAACACGGTTACGCGGGCAGCACCGGCATCCACCTGGAACGGGCGCCACAGCGTCTTGCTGACATCGAACAAGGCCTGCCCGCTGTTGAGTGCCACTCGACGCGAACGCAAGTGCCAACTGACTTCAACCTGGGTGCCGCTGTCGAGCACCACCCGGCTGCCGTCTGCCAGATCGAGCACGCGCCGCTCACCCAGTGCACTGCTGTACTGCTCGATGCGATAGCTGGGGTCTGTCCAGAACAGGCCTGCACCCACCAGGGCCACCAGGGCCACAACCACCAGCGGCGTGCGTGGTTTGCGCGGCTTGGGGGTGGGCATCGGAAAGCGCTTGCGCAGCTCTTCGCGATGGCGGGCCAGGGTTTGGTCTTCGGCGGACAGCGGTTGCTCGGGTGAAGAGGGCGTGTTCATAAAGGGCCGGGCGGACGATCCAGGTGTGCGCGGCAGGCAGCAATGCCCAGACGCAGGTGTTTTTCAACGGTTTTTAGTGAAATGCCCATACGTGCAGCCACTTCAGCCTGGGGCAACTCGTGAATCTTGTGCATGACAAAGACCATCTGGCAACGCTCCGGCAATTGGCTGATGGCCTGGGTGAGCAACTCCAGCTCCCGAGCCGACTCATACTGGCGCGTTGGTGACGGCGCCGGGCAGACAGCATCCAGCGGTTCGGGCATCTCAATGAGCCAGGCCTGGCTGCGTCGCTCACTGCGGTAGCGGTTGACCGCTTGATCGTGGGAGATCTTGCGCAACAAAGCCAACGGCGTGTGGACGTTATCCTTTTCGCGTTTTTCAAGCAATTGCACGCAGACATCATGGACCACTTCGCGGGCAAAACCGCGATCGCCAAAACGCCGACGCACATGATCTACCAGCTCGTCGTAGTGACGCACCAGTGTACTGAGCAGTGAGGGTTTGACGGGGTCGAAGGGCATGATCGGCCTGAGCGGGTGCAGAGCGGCAGCAAATATAAATGAGAAATGTTTCCATTCATAGTGAAGATTGCCACAGCGTGCTTGCGCTCATTGGAAGAGGATTTACCGGCCGCAAAAGGGTTTCAAAACCCAAGAATGCGTCGTACAGTCTCGCGCGGCAAAACGCTAGTCGCTACGGCACGCACCCACGGTCAACCAAGGCATAACCATGATCGATTTGAACCAGGTCAGCGCTTTTCAGCAGCAAACACAGGTCTTCGACCGCGTCTCGCTGCACATTGGCTACAACGAACGCGTGGCCATCCTTGGCCCTAACGGCGCCGGCAAAAGCACCCTGTTAAAGCTCATCAACCGCGAGATCTATCCGGTTGAGCGTGAAGGCAGCTACCTGAAGCTGTTCGGCGATGAAACCGTGAACCTGTGGGCCCTGCGCAGCAAGATCGGCTTTGTGTCCCAGGACATGCAAGAAGATTACACCCCGTACACCTCGGGGCTGGATGTGGTGGTGTCCGGCTTCTTTGGCGCCATGGGCGCCCACGCTCACTTGCAGCCCAATGAAGAACACATCACCTTGGCCCGCAACCTGATGCAGCAATTGGGCAGCGATATCGAAGAGCAGCGCATGTTCCAGCGCCTGTCCACCGGGCAAAAGCGCCGCTTGCTGCTGGCCCGCGCCCTGGTTCACCACCCGCAAGCACTGATTCTTGACGAACCCACCAGCGGCCTGGACATGGGCGCCAGCCTTGGTTTGCTGTCGCTGATGCGTAATTTCTGTGGCGAAGATCGCGCCATGATCATCACCACTCACCACATCGACGAGATCATTCCGGAAATCGACCGGGTGATTCTTATCAGCCAGGGCAAACTGATTGCCGACGGGCCCAAGCGCGAGATCCTCACCAGCGAGAAGCTTTCGGCGCTGTATCAAACTGAACTGCAAGTCTCGGAAAACAACGGCTGGTATCGTTGCTGGCACGCGTAACAGCGCTTTAGCCCTGACAGGCCGGGCTTGGCAGCTTAACGCCCGGTAATCGATGGCGCCTCGCCGCCCAGACCACGCCGCCCACCAACAAAGCAATCGACACCAACTCGATGAGGCTGGGCAGGCGTTGGGCGTAAAAGAAGCCATAAATACAGGCGAACAGCGTTTCAAAGACAATCAATTGCGCGCTGAGCGACGCTGCCATGCGCCTTGAGCAGGCATTCCATAACCCATTGGCAATCCACGAGCCGCAGAACGCCAGGAACAGGCACACCCACAAAAAGTCCATCCAGCGGCTGCTGTCGATGTTGGCAGGCATGAGGTTGGGGAACAGCCACCAGGCCACCAGGCCAAACACCACGGCGACGGTCCCGGTAGCGATGCCGAGCAGGGTAGACCATTCGCTGCTGTTGAATGCGCTGTGCTTGAGGTAACGGGCATTGTGGGTGGCGTACCACGACCAACTGATCACACCGCAGAACCCGCAAGCGATGCCCAGCAGTTGCGTGGTCAACTCAGTGCCAGATGAATGGGCAGCGGTATGTTCCAGGCTGATCGATACGATTCCGAGGAATACCATCAATAAAGGCAGCTTGAGTTTGCTGATCGGCAACGAGCCCGCATCGGCGCGGCCCAAAAACGTGATGGCCACCGGCATGATGCCGTTGATCAACGAGGCCGCCGTGACCCCGCTGAGCTGCACAGAGGCCCCCAGCAGCGCATAGTTCAGCACGTTACCGGTGAGCGACAGACGCAACAGCATGCCGACATCGGCGCGGCTGATTTTAGCCAGCAGGCGTGCTGCCATGGGCAGTGCAACGGCCAGGGAAATCAGGCCATACATCGCAAAGCGGACGCTGCTGATCAGTACCGCATTAAATTCCGGCAGCAAGGAGGGCCCAAGAATGACTCCGCCCCAAATGGCTCCGGCCAGCAACGCAAACACAATCCCGCTTTTCATCACGCCCACTCAACTAATGACTTTGGCGAGATTCTATCGGTAGCTATTCAACGCCACCTGCGATAAAAAATCAGTCACCCATTCCGCTGCGGAATATCTTGCTGTTTGTCGCCACAAGGAGCTGCATCATCAACCGTTACCTGCGTGCCTTGCCGCCTTTGGAAACCCTGATCACCTTTGAAGCAGTCGGCCGCCACTCAAGCTTTACTGGCGCTTCCAGGGAGTTGTTCCTGACCCAAAGCGCCGTGAGCAAACAAATGCGTCAGTTGGAAGACTGCATCGGCGTGCCGCTGTTCGAAAGAAAACCGCGCGGCGTCATGCTCACGCCTGCCGCGCAGGAACTGCTGATAACGGTCAATACACTCCTGACCACGCTGCACCAGAGCGTGACGCGGATCCGCAATGTGCACCAACCCAACACCGTCTCAATTTTGGCGACCCATGCCCTGGCGCAATTTTGGCTGTTCCCCAAGCTGATCGAATTCAACAAGGCCTATCCCGACATCGCCGTACACGTGCACGCGATGAATGAATTCGATGAAGCCAGCCTCAAGGATTACGACCTGGGCATCCTCTACGGCCAAGGCGAGTGGGGTGCGCTGAACAGCGATTTTTTGATTCCTGAAATCGTCTTCCCGGTTGCCCATGCAGCCCTGGACGTCACGAATATACAAACCCTGGAACAACTGGCCAGCGCCAACCTGGTGCAGATCGACACCTCGGCTTGGCATTGCCTGGACTGGGAGCAGTGGTTTGAACATTTCGGCATCGACTACCTCGCCCCGGAAAAAGCCCCGGTGTTCAACCAACTGACCTTGGCTTTTCGCGCGGTGCAACAAGGCATGGGCATTGGCCTGGCGTGGACCTTCATGGGCGACGAAGCCTTCGCCAAAGGCGAGCTTCAGCGCGTCACCGGGTTTGAATGCGTGACAGGACGTGCCGAGTACCTGGTGTCGGTCAAACATCGGCCGTTGTCGCCCTGTGCGGTGGTATTTCGGGAATGGGTGTTGGGGTTGGCGCAAGGCGAGATTTAATGACGTAAGCAGCAACGAACTCGGCTTTAGCCTTTCTCTGCACTGCGCTGCAACATGCCTTCCAGCACAGCTTTGGCCTCGACGCTTTTCAGGCGCTCCATAAACAGCAGGTTCTCCCGGCGCAGGGTGTCTTTCAGCGCTTCCAGCAGCGGCTTTTTCAGCAGACGCTTGGTGTGCAACACGGATTCACGGGGCAGGGTGAGTAAGCGCTGTGCCATTTTTTGTGCGGCGGCCAGGCATTGCTCGCCGTCTTCAAAGGCTTCGTTGGCCAATCCCAGGTCAACCGCTTGTGTGCCGTCCAGGCCGTCCCCCCATAGCAACAGCCGGGCGGCTCTGGCATGGCCGAGCAGACGGGGGAGCAGCAGGGCACCCAGGCGTACAACATCGGTCGGCTGTGCGCGTATACCGGCGGCTTGCCTGAGAGCGTGCTGGGTATGGCGCTGGACCGTATGTGTGCCTCGGGGCTTATGAGCATCGGCAACCGGCCCTCTACGCGTCTTGAAGATCTGGCTGCGTTGAAGCCAGTGTGCAAGGACGACACCGATCGGGCCATGTGCGCGATGCTCTTGCCGCATTTGCGCCGGGCCTTGCACCTGCATGCCCACCTGGTTCCCCATTCTCGCTGACAACTACGACAACCGTGGCGAGTTATGGCGCACCTCAATGGTCAATTACTTTTACGCCTACGAGAGCCAGCGGCCACAAGCCGGTGTGGGCCTGTATTACGACCTCAATGCCGGGAGCTACCTGGCGTTTAACCTGATCAATGAACAGCGTAACGGCTACTTGCTCAACCGGCCGGGTTTTAGCCCACGGGATTTCGGCCCTGAAGCCGCGCGGCGTTTCGGTCAGTAGTTGAGGAGCAGGGCGCCAATGCTGCGCGGCGCCCACTGCGAGTCAATCGCATTTGATCTAGTCCAATTGAAGGATGTTCTCCTTGTACAGCTGTTAAATGATGGCTGCCAAGGGTTCACCCTGTATTTCTTGGAGGCATTACAGGCCCCGAAGTCTGCAACCGAGGAACAATAACAATGACTAAACTCGCTGAAATCAACATCCAGAATGCCCAGCGTACCCACCGTTACGCCCGCGGCTGGCACTGCCTCGGCAACGCCAATGATTACCGCGATGGCAAGCCACATACCCTGAATATTTTTGGTACCCGCCTGGTCGCGTTTGCTGACAGCCAGGGCACCATCAGCATTCTTGATGCCTACTGCCCGCACATGAGTGCAGACTTGTCCCAGGGCACCATCGAAAACGACCGGCTGGTATGCCCCTTCCACCACTGGAAGTACGACACCGGCGGCAAGTGCGTCGAGATCCCTTACTGCAAGCGCATCCCCCCAAGGCCAAGACCCGTAGCTGGCTCACCTGCGAAGAAAACAACCTGCTGTTCGTCTGGAACAACCCTGAAGGCCGTCCACCGAAAGAGGGTGTGATCATTCCGCACCTGCCGGAAATGGCCAACAGCTTTGACTTGCGCTTTGGTTGCATGGTCAAACGCGTACCGGGCTGGACCGAAGAACAGAACCTGGAAGTGGCCAAGGCGTATGTGAAGGGCAACCGCGACTCGTTCTACCAGGACGTGGTGATCTGAAAGCACAAAGTCCGCATCGACAAGCCGGTACTGGCCGAAACCGACGGCCTGGTTTACCAGTTGCGTGAATGGTACGAGCAGTTCTTCACCGATGAAGACCTGATACCGGCCAGCATGGCCGAACGCCGGGAAATCATCACCGTCGACGAACGCTGATTGCAGTCAACCTCTTCAGGCGGCCCGGCAAATACTGCCGAGTGCCTGGAGAGGGTTCTAGAACAAAGAGAAAGCTTTATTTCAATGTTCATAAGAGCACTCACAATGAAAATAAAAAATCATGTCGCCTACTATGTTCCTTTGTTCATTTTTATCGTGATTGCCACCGTCGCGAGTGGCACCCCCAAAGAGTCTCGAAAGACCCAGTTGTGTAAGCAGTATTCGAGCTGCGTGGCCATGATGCCCAGTTTTAGTGGTTGGCCGAGCTTGCGCTGAGGAAGGAGTAGCTATGGTGAGCGCAAACAGTGCTGCGCGGCGCCGATGGAATGGCGCCTATCGTCCTCGTGACTGATTGAAATATTTTTTCACAAAGGCGTTGACTTGCTATTGGTGAGGAGCGTAATTTCGGATCAGTTTCGCAGTTAACTCGGCTTGTCTGGTTAGTCTGCCGACCTCAATGGTCAATACCGGAACATACATTTACCTGATTGCTCTTGCGGTTGGGTACGGCGAAGAAG
Organism: Pseudomonas sp. FSL R10-1350; assembly: GCF_009600525.1. NCBI lineage: Bacteria > Pseudomonadati > Pseudomonadota > Gammaproteobacteria > Pseudomonadales > Pseudomonadaceae > Pseudomonas > Pseudomonas sp. FSL R10-1350. Next base: position 204,835 of record NZ_WIVR01000003.1, on the reverse strand, counting down.
CCCAGCATGCCTTAATTGGCTGTTGGGCTTTTTTCGTTCTGGACGTTTGATAACAACAAGAATGGCGGTGCACGATGACGCTTTCGACGACAAAACAGACGGTACCATTAGGGCTGCTGTTTTCGACCACTGGGACTTACGGTTCCGTGGGCCAAGCCATGTTGTCCGGCTCATTGCTGGCTATCGAAGAAATTGCTGCTGACAAGCAATTCTATTTCGCCTTCGAACCGGTTATTGCTGACCCGGGCGGCGACCTGTCGCGTTATACCGAGTTGGCTCAAACCATGCTGGAAGACCGCAGCGTGACCCACGTTGTCGGTTGTTACACCTCGTCCAGCCGAAAGCAAGTAGTCCCCGTATTCGAACGGGCTAATGCCTTGCTTTGGTACCCATCGCACTATGAAGGTTTCGAGTGCAGCGACAACGTAATCTACGTCGGCTCATCGCCTAACCAGCACATCGTGCCGTTAGCGGGTTACATGCTTTCTGTTTACGGTAATCGTATCTACACCATCGGCTCCAACTATGTCTGGGCTTGGGAAAGTAATCGGGTCATGCGCGACATCGTCGAGACACATGGCGGTGAGCTGTTAGCTGAACGCTACTTGTCATTGGACGACACCGATGTCGAATGGATTGTTGACGAAATTCGCACATTCAAACCGGATTTCATTTTCTCGACCTTGATCGGCGCCTCGACGCACGCGTTTCTCAATCGCTACACCGAGGCCGTTCGCCAAGGAGAACTGGGGGATTGCCCTGCACCTCCGATTGCAAGTTGCAACCTCTCTGAAACCGAATTGCAACATGTTGATCCGCAAGCACGAGCAGGTCATTTTTCATCTTCTGTGTATTTCCAAAGCATCATCAGTCCAGCGAACAGCCTATTTGTCAGCCAATACAAGGCGCGCTTTGGCGCGGCAAACGTCACGTCGGTAGACGCCGAGGCTTCGTACAACGCGGTTCACTTACTGGCCCGAGCAATACAAAAAGCCGGGAAACACGATGTGGCAAGCATTCGTGAAGCGATTACCGAGTGCACCTTTGATGCGCCTCAGGGGTGTGTGCGTGTCGACCCTGGAAACTTCCACTGCGTACTTACCCCCCGGCTGGGGCGGTCGGAGGAGAATGGTCAATTCGAAGTGATTATGGGGGGACACTCACCACTGTCTCCCGATCCGTATCTGGCGTGGTTCGACGCCAAGCATGATGTAGACGCGTGGTCAGTATTTAAAGACTCAAGTAACGCATCAGAGGCTGCTACGCCTGTGCAGGTGGTGAAGTGAAAAGTGCGGCTATTCCAGTTTTCCGCGGGCGCCGCGTTCTGCTTTTGCACAAGAACGATCGCGATCGCCAAACACTGGAGTCACAACTCAATCGTCTGGGAATGCTGGTTGAATCCCGAGACACTGCGCAGCGTCATGACTGGGACTTAATTGATGTGTGTTTCTTCGATGCGGACTCAGAGAAGCGTTTCACTTTTCCCTGGGCTTGCAACGAACCAAAAATCCCACTGATTGCAATGATGGGTTCTGAAACACCGGAACGGATCAAATGGTGCCTGGCCAATGGCGTCTCAAGTTTCTTGGTCAAACCTGTGCGCTCGAGCGGCACCTATCTTGCGTTAATGCAGGTCGAACACCGCTTCGAGGAATTGAAGAGGATCAATACGCAAATTAATGAACTGCGTGAGCGGGTGAAGTCTCGACGCATCGTGTTCAAGGCACTGCTGCAGATAATGCATGCATTTAAATTGAATGAAGATCAGGCATTTGAAAAGTTGCGCAGTGTCAGCATGCATCAACAGGTATCTATTGAAGCTCTTGCGGTATCGATTGTATGTGGCGAGCCAGTTGAATGTTATGAGGAGACTGGTGTAGCAAAAAACAAATCATCGAACAAACTTGACGATTACTAAATCACCTGTAGTGCGCGAGTATTATTAAATAATTCATAGCTTAACGCTGACGCGTTTATTTCTGCTCTGCCTTCATGTTTGGCAAAGTGAATCCCCGTGGGCGATTGTCCATAATTACAATAACCGAGGAATAGTTCATGACGTTACGCAGACCTTCTCGCAGCGATATTCTTAACATCAGCGAGTCAACCCATGTTCATCTGACCGAGCACGAGTTAAGTGTGGTCGAGCAAATGATCGCCGATAATCTGGTGCACTATGATGTACTTGATCAAATACCCGAGGTCATCCAGACAAACGTTGCAGCCATTCGTATTCCTGGTAGTCGGCCGACGCGGGAGCACGATCCTTTCAACGCAATTGTGCGTACGTGCGACGTCAGGTCGGCTGCACCGATTGAAGGTTCACTCAGCGGTATGACTATCGGTGTTAAAGACACCATCTGTGTTGCCGGTATCCCTACCACCTGCGGTTCGAAATTGCTTTACGACTATGTGCCCGATGTAGACGCACCGATCGTAAGCCGGATCATCAACGCCGGCGGACATATAACCGCGATGCTTAATACGGACGACTTTGCTTTTTCGGGTGCGGGTCATACCAGTACCTATGGGCCGGGGCTAAATCCACGCAATGCAAAACATGTAGCAGGCGGATCTTCTTGCGGTTCCGCAATCGCCGTTGCAACCGGTCAGGTTGACATTGCAATCGGTGGCGATCAGGGAGGCTCCATTCGAATACCTGCGTCCTGGTCAGGCATCGTAGGGCACAAACCAACGCATGGTTTGGTGCCTTACAGCGGAATTGCCGGATACGACCTTACGCTCGACCATATCGGACCGATGGCCAAAAACGTGGAAAGTGTTGCTTTGATGCTATCCGCCATAGCCGGCAAAGACGAAGCGTGGAGCGATCCTCGGCAGCCCGATTCCATAGAGAAAGTTGACTACACCGCGGCGTTGAGCGGTTCTCTGCGAGGACTGCGTATCGCTGTGGTTGAAGAAGGTTTCAATACGCCATGGTCAATGCCTCAGGTCAACGAAGCGGTGCGAGAAGCAATCAAACTGCTCGAGCATTTAGGCGCTACTGTGCAGAGCATTTCTGTACCAGAGCACAATCACGTAGTCCCCATCTGGAACAGCATCGCGACCGAAGGCGGTATCGACACGTTCTTCCACGGCCTTAACGCTTATGGCACTAAAGCCTGGTACAACACCCGTCAGATGTCGGCGATGTCTAAGGCGATTAAATCCAACGCCAGTGACTTTTCACCCACTGCCAAAGTAAGCGTGATGGTCGCTCACTATATGAAAGAGCAGTACCACGGAGTGTTTTACGGCCGAGCCCGTAATTTGGCGCGCCAGTTGACAGCTGTCTACGACGAGGTGTTCAAGCGCTTCGATTTGGTGGTGATGCCGACCACACCGCAAACAGCACATGAAGTTCCGCCGATGCCAGAAGTGGACAGAGCCGCTCATATCTCCCAAGCCCTGAACATGCTGTGTAATACCGCAGCGTTCAACTTGACCGGCCACCCATCGATCTCGGTACCTTGTAAAGATGTCGTCGGTCTTCCCGTCGGACTCATGTTTACCGGACGTTATTTTGACGACGCGACCGTATTGCGGGCTGCCCACGCCTACCAAATTGCACAGTAATTAAATCAGTTCACACTTAACAGCATCATCACCTGCTTTAAACCGTATTAGTCACTTACCCGTTTCTATCGCATGTTCTATGCGAGGGGATCTTAATAAATAAAAACGAGGTGAACGCCATGAGCAAGTTCAAAGAATGGTTTCAAGGCCCCCAGGACATTACCGAAGCGGAGGCTGTGGAAGACTATGCGGTGGGGCGTGTACCCGGCCATTATCGCTGGCCAATCCCGGCGATTATTCTGGTTCTTCTGGGTAATTCGACGGCCATGTTTTGGTTCAGCTTAGGCGCCGATATGAGCTACCAAGTGGGATGGCCGACGATGCTGCTGCCAATTACCTATTTGGTGGTGCTGGCAACAATTATTGGTGCCTGCGTTATGAAGTTGGCAGCTAAAGAGGGACTGTCACTGAGTTTGCTGACACGAGGACTGGGCTTTGGCTATATGGGGTCGGCGTTTACCTCGTTGATTTACGCAATCAATTTCATTTTCTATTTCTTGTTCGAAGGCACAATCGTGTCCCATGCGATCGCACATTATGCAGGAGTAGAAGTCAGTTCGTGGGGGGGCGTCGCAATCTTCGCTGGCATCGGCATCGTGACTATTTGGTTCGTATGGAAAGGCATGTCGTCGATGCAGTTTTTACAAACGTGGGGTGTACCCATTTTTATGGTGCTGTTCGGTTTTTGCCTCTATCAGTTGACTCAAAACTATGAAGTGGTCGGTCCTTCCGGTTGGCTGCCCCAAAGTCAAAACAGTTCTACTGCGCTGTGGACCGTGATGAATATGGCTAACGGGCAGATTGTCTTCCAGGGATTGCTGGCTACAGACTACGGACGATTTGCCAAACCGAACATCACCCACAAAGGTACCGCCACCATCATGCTGGGAATGATGGTGCCTATGGTCGCTGTCATGTTGTGCGGAGCGCTATTGGCTTACACCTTGATCCCGCACATTACTCAGGGTGACAAGCTGACTCAGGCTATGGACCCAGGTTTTATCTTCCCGACTGTGATCGCACTCACGGGTGTGATCTTCACCGTGGTCACGCAAATCCGTATCAACGTGCTCAATCTGTATTCGGGCTCGATCGCCTTATCCAACACCATGGACATGACGTTCAATTATCGTCCGGGCAGACAGTGGTGGATGCTGCTGGTCTGGTTACTGGGCGTGCTGTTTTACGTGTGCAATGTGCTTCAGTACACCGGCACCTTCCTCGCGATCACCGGAATTTTGACTAACACGTGGGTGTTCATCATCCTTGCCGATTACCTGGTTTGCCGGAAGATATTCAACCTGGCACCCACTGATTTCGTCGAGTTCCGACGTGAGCACCTGCGCTCGTGGAATCCGTGCGGCGTATTCAGTTTGTTGATCGCCGTAGCAATTGGCGCCGCCGGGATTCTGGGTGCTTACCCGATGTACTACGCCTCGTTCATCGCCATGTTGGTGGGACCGGTATTGCACGTCATTTTCAGCCTGGCGACGAAGGGCCGCTACTACTTCAAGAGCTTTCCGCAGGACATGCCAACCCAATGGCAGCCGGCTGGCGATTACGATGGGCCGAGGCCGGCAGCAGACGCGGCTTGAGTTAATAAATGTCAGAGCACCCAGGACTGAGTGCTCTGACTTAATACCCGGAGCAGGTCAAAGTAGCGGCGGTATGGTCGCTTGCACCGGCACTTCCAGTACCGTTGGCACGTTCCGCGTGAAGGCTTCGTTGCAGGCCTTGCGTATCTCATCGAGGGTATTGGCGCGCACCCCGTGGGCGCCATAGCCGTTTGCCAGAGCGACAAAATCCAGGCCTGGCAAATCCAGCCCCGGCACGTTCGGCGTTTGCTCCAGCACGGCAAAGGATTTCAAAATCCCGTATTGCCCGTTACGAGGCACGACAAAGAGAATCGGTAATTCGTGCTGCACCGCCGTCCATAAGCCTTGAATGGAGTATTGGAACGAGCCATCGCCGATGATCGCCAGCACGGGGCGATTACGCCCGCTGTCACGCTCAGCCAACGCAATACCGATACTGGCCGGAAGGTTCCAGCCCAGGCTGCCACTGGCAAAGGTATAAAACGAGTCGGGCTGGTCCACAGGCCATGCGCTATGCAGCTCTGCGAGATTAGAAGGCGACTCCTCAATCAGAACCGTATTGGCGGGCGTTGCAGCGCGCAGGGCCTGGAACACACTGAGTGATGACAACAGTCCATCAGCGCTTTCTGCGTGCGTGGCTGCCGGGTGCGGAGCCAAGCCATGTGCCTGGCGCTTGACCGCAGCACTGCCAACAGGACGCGGCTTGACCTGAGCAATCAAGGCATCCAGTGACAGGACCGCATCCCCCAGCACACTGTCGCCGACCGGTGCACGGGCTGCCTCACTGGGGTCGTCAGTGATGTGCAAAAGGCGTAAGCCCGCAGGCAAGTAGTCGCCGGCAACGTAGGGGTAATAGCGAAACACCGGAGCGCCAATGACGATGGCCAGATCATGGCCGGCAAGCTTCTGCGATAAAGGCGCAATGGCAAAAGGCAAGCCGCCGGCATACAACGGATGGCTTTCCGGGAAAGGAGGGCGCTCAGAGGCAGGCGCGGCGTACACCGTGGCTTGCAGCTGCTCAGCCAGGGCAATGGCTTGCGGCCAGCCTTGACCACGGGCGATGGCCGCACCATAAATCAGCGCCGGATTACTGGCCTGGGACAACGCCTGAGCAAACGCGCTGAGCACCTCAGGATCCGGAGCAATTCGCGTGGCCACCGAGCGCACAAGGGCAGGGCCTTTGGCAGGCTTGTTCCAATCATCCAGTGGAATCGACAAAAACACCGGCCCGGCCGGCGGCTGCACGGCGATGGCGTAAGCGCGCATAAACGCGGCCGGGACATCTTCGGCGCAAACCGGCTCATAACTCCACTTCACCCAAGGCTTGGGCAAAAGAGCTGGCTCAACGTTGGTCAGCCACGGCTCCATCAGCAACATGTCCCGGGTTTGGTTGCCCGCGGTGATGATCAACGGCGTTCTGTTCTGAAACGCGGTCAAAATGTTGCTCATGGCATTACTCAACCCGGCACTGGTATGCACGTTAACGATCGCCGGTCGCCGATTGGCCTGCGCAAAACCATCCGCCGCGCCAACCGCAGAAGACTCATGCAAGGTCTGGATATAGCGAAAATCTGCCGGGAAATCCTTGAGAAAGGTCTCCTCAGTCGAGCCAGGATTGCCAAACATCGTGGTAAGCCCCAGCTCTCGTAGCAACTGATACGTCACATCGCGGACGGTTTTGCCTGTCATGGAAACTCCGATCAATTCAGATTGAAGACATTGCGAAATAGCTGATGGGCAGGGTAGTTATTTCGCGCGTGCTCACCACAAGCCAGCGCTGGAACTGCGCGGTGATCAGAACGGAGGGTAGGCGAAGAGGGGGGTAGTGGGGGTGGGGGCGACGAATGGTTTGGGTGGGTAAGGGGCGCAAGATGTGTTCCTTATATGGAAATACAACTGCCCGCAGTGTGAATGCGAGCAGAGTGTTTTGCGCTTGCGTAAAAAAGTTTTAGGTTTGTTGTGCAATAAGGAATTGCGTCAAGCCCTGACTGCAAGCCTCAACCGCGAGTGCTTTAGAGCCAGACGTGTAGCTGAGCATAAAAATAATCGAAAAAGGACAGCGATTTGCAACTTCAAGACGCTCACTTAAGTAATTGGCAAAGAGATTTCGCCAACCAATTTGCTGTTTCCAATGCCCCTAAAAATACTCTCATCGCTGGACTTAGCTAGAGTAAAATCGTTGCGTCAACCCATGCAGCTGCCGCAAAAAATAAACAGTGGCCAAGCTGAATATATTGCCTTTATTTCAGATTTTTACATCCAATCAGGGCAATTGATCAACAGGTTGAGTTCAAGGCCAATCATGGTTGATCGAGCTTCACCATCCACCTTCAGTCAATCTAGCAATGAAATATCACTTACGTTTAAGAAACTGGGGCAGCACTCCATCCATAGCTCATTAATAGAGTGTGCATCGAAAGGTGGCGTACTTTTAATTATCTACGAAGCTGCTCGCAATCAAACTCAAGCCCTACAAATTGCGACACAGCTTTGAAATTGAGTACAGCCAAACAAATGTAATTCATCTCGCAGATACCGCTTGCTCATAAAACAAAAAGCTGGAAGTACGAGCACGACGGAAAATACCACTTTATAGCGAGTACATATTCGAATCTCCGTCACTAATTATTCCTAGCACTCAAGTCTTTTAGGCGGAATACTCACCCAGCCTGAGTTTACTCAGCAAACCACATAGAAATCTTCTGGCACTAGGTGATTTGAACTGGCGTGAGTTTGAGATTCTGTTTTCTGAACTATTGGTGGCCAAAGGGTACGAGATTGAACTCATGCGAGGCATTAAGGGCGGAGGCCTAGATGTGGTCGCCATTAAGGATGCGGGTGAAGCAGCATGTTTAAGGCATTGTGGCAAACAAAGAGAAATCGCATATCGAGAAAGTTGTAATTTCTACCATTCGAGAACTAGCCGACGTTCGGAACGAGTATCAAGCGAGAAAAGGTATTATCGTTACTACCAACTTCCTTAAGCGCGACGCCTTGCAGCGTGTAGAGCGTGAGCGCTACTTACTGGGCAGGGTGGATAGCGATGATTTTAAAGTTTGGGTAGAAAAGATTTTTTTCGAACAATCCTGGGAATAGTCAATCTAGAGAAGTACTACCTAATACTTGGTCGCTCATGCACGGCCACTCAAAATCAGTGATTTTTTAGATTTTTGTACGCACCGAAAAAAGTTGTGTGAAACTAAAGTCCGGTTGATATCCGGAGTACAGTCGTCCCACCAGACTGCGCTCCGCCTACTCAAGCCGATGCACTTATCGCCGCACCTGTCGCAATGCCTTATCGATGTTATTAGTGTCAAACGCTTCTACAACCTTGGATCGCGTTTCTTTTCCGTACCAACCGCTCCTGCAGTTGAAGCTTCGGTACAGAGGTTGCTCGATTCATATCACAATGACATCATTGCGCAATTACTTTGCGTGAACCTGCAGGCCAGATACGTCCGGCCGTCACGTCATTTGCATTGGTAACCGGCCACTAGAAGGGATTCGCATGTATCTACGGCAATTGGATGTCACTGGATTCAAATGCTTTGGTGAGCCGTTCACCATCGAGTTTCGAGACGGGCTGAACGTGCTCGTGGGAGAGAATGGGGCCGGCAAGACTGGAGTGGTCAGTGCAGTGCGCCAGCTCTTCAACGACTCGGAGTCTGGCAAGCGAATCATCAGTGAGCGCGATTTTTACCGGGGTTTTGAGGCGGGCGCGGTCGCTGCTGAAAGCATCCAGATTCAGGCGACGTTTTCAGGTCTGGATGATCAGGACGCCATTGCGTTTGAATCCTGGTGTGGAAATCATGACGAGGCCAAGCTGACTTTTGAGGCGCGCAATCAAGAGTCTCGCGGTCGCTTCAGGCACCACACCTACGCAGGTCACGAGAATGCCAAACCGTTTGAGTCCGAGACGCTGGACTACATCCATTGCATCTACCTGCCTCCGCTGCGTGACGCCGAGAACAAGCTTCGCGAAGGACGCCAATCCCGCCTTGCCCGACTCATGAAGGCCCTCTGCCGAAAGGATCTTGCTGCGGCTAGGAGGGCACAGACTCTTCACCCGCTGGAAGAGCATGTCGGAAACTTCAATCGTGAGCTTTCACAGAGCGACGAATTTGCGATCAAACAAGCCAATCAGCGAATCGGAGACAACCTGAAGGCAGCGCTGGGGCTCAATCTCTCTCAGGGCACCATGATTCAGTTCTCCGAGGTCAGCTTCTCCCGGATCGTGGAGGGATTGCGGCTTCTGTACTTCCCTAATCTCAGCGAGGCTGACACGACCCAGTTCCGATCGCTGGAGGAGAACAGCCTTGGCTACAACAACCTCCTGTACATCGCATCGATCCTGGCTGAACTGATCCTGGAGGAAGAGGAGGATCGAGGCGAAGAGACCTACCTGCGGCTCCTGCTGATCGAGGAGCCAGAGGCGCATCTTCATCCTCAGCTTCAACTGCGCCTGCTTCGGCATTTGAAAACGGTGGCTGAAGAGCGCGGTATCCAGGTCATCATCACCACGCACTCGACCGTCATCTCCGCTGCCGTCTCTCTGGATCACCTCATCCACATCTCCAACGACACCAGGCCAGTTGCTATACCGCTCAGCGCGTGCGGCCTTCCTGAAAACAGTCGCCGCTTTGTGGATCGCTGGTTGGACGTCACAAAATCAAACCTCCTTTTCTCCAAAGGGGCACTACTCGTGGAAGGAATTGCTGAGGCCATGGTACTGCCAGAGCTGGCGCGTATTGTCCTGCGCCCCTACGGAGAGGGGAAGAACTGCCTGGACGACTACGGCGTCTCGGTGATCAACCTCGGCGGCATCTACTTCAATCATTTCATGCAGCTGTTTTGCGATGTCACAGGTGATCAGCGGGGCGAGAATGTCCCGATCAGGTGTGCAGGGCTTACTGACAATGACCCCCCGAAATCTATCCGGTCGGTTGAGGGGGAGGACGGTAAAGATGTTCCTGTACCGTTCCTTCCTCATGATGATGACCTCCAGGTAGGGGACAATCCAGCATTGGCGCTGATAGCGCCGATCAGCCAATCGCAGTACGGCAGGTTGTTCGTGGGTATGTACAAGACCTTTGAGTACGACATCGCGATGGAGGGTAACAACCTCAAATTGATGTCGACAACTGCGGCCAGTATCTGGCCTGTGCAAGATGGGGGAGTGGTGAGGGAGCTGAAAAGGCGGGCGGAGTTGGACTACTCGACCATGAGTTCAGCGGAGAGGGCGCCGTACGCGAATGCCATGCTTGATCGAATCGAAACCAAAGAAATTGGCAAGGGGTTCTATGCGCAGGCATTTGCGGACGCGCTGGCTAACCTGAGGGATGGCTTCGTCGTACCGGAATACATCCGCTTAGCCATCCTATGGGCCTGCGGAATCGAGGAACAAGCCGAATGACCCGGGTCAGATCTGAAGGCTTGAGGCCGAGGGATGCCGGGCGATGAACTTCACCAAGGAACAGTTGGAATACATCGCAGCGCCGCTTGATCAGCACAGCTACCTGAAAGCATGCCCAGGTAGTGGCAAGACCGAGGTGGTGGCTGCAATGGTCTCGCAAACCATTCAGGCGTGGTCACGTTCCCCTTCGGGTATCGCTGTTCTAACATTTTCTAACAGCGCGACCGACGAGCTCCGGAGCAGGGTGCACAAGTACTTGGGCGGGCCAATCGGCTTACCGCACTGCATATCTACCTTCGACAGCTTCGTGTTAACCAGGTTGGTGGCCAGCATCGCCAGCGAGCTGACGGGCTATCCAGGCAAGGAGGGCGATTACCGTATTCAGATCCTTGAGAGGGAAGCAGATGTCTTCCAGTCCCGGCAGCGGATTTGTGGTCGCCGCGTGTCAGCCTGCCGGTACAACTACGATCTTGAAGCAGGCCGGTTCAAGTTTACGACGGGTGAACGAAGGTTCGATCAGCAGCTCAATGACGCAGAGATCACTGATGAGATCAAAGCTGATCTCGTAGCTACCAAAAGGCGACTCTGGCTTGCCGGTTACGCGACCTATGCTGACATCGACATGCTGGCGCTCATGGCATTCAAGGAACGTCGCTTCGATGGCTATTTCTCGCGTGTTGCCCGCCGCTTCCCAGTGGTAATCGTGGATGAATGCCAGGATCTCTCCGCCGAACAACTGATGATCGTACGCAAGCTCAGCGTGCTAGGAGTTAAATTCCACTTTGTCGGCGATCTCAATCAGTCGATCTACGGCTTTCGCAGGTCGAATCCAGCCAATGTCAGCCAATTGATGGAGACACTCCAGTTCAAGCAGTACGAGCTGACAGCCAACTGGCGAAGCGGCCAAGCCATTGTCGACCTTTGCAGTAACATCGTCGGTACTGGAAAGGTTTCCGGGAATCCTGAAATCGCCTCCATCCAGCCCAAGATTCTCGAGTACGTAGACTGTCCGTCAGAGCTTCTGCCAACGATCCGCGCCATGACAACGGAGTACGGTAAGGTCGTGATGGTTGCGCGAGGGCATACGACCCTCCAACGACTGCGCAACGGGAAGACCTTCGAAGGCATTGAGTTACTTGCAGTCTCCTGCATCGGCGCCAGCTCAGGAAGCCTGAGTGACTTCAAAGTGAGTGTGAGAACATTTGCCTACTGGCTGGCAGGGAAGCTCCAGCTGCAAGTTACAAAAGCAGGGCCCTATTGCCCGGTCTCAATGGAGTCCAAATTGAGCTGGCGCAAATTCCTCCACCAGAGCCTCCAGTTCTTGGTCGCCAATGGCGCCGGCGACGCTAACCAAACATGGACGGCATGGGTTCGTACCGCAAAGCTCGCGCTCCGACAGCTACCAGATCAAGGCTTCGTGCCCGACGAAATACGGGAGGAACTGCTGGCGTTGAGAGGGCTTAATCTCGTCGCCCAGCGTGGAGAGGGCAACAAACCGGTGTCAATACGCCTTTTAAGCCAGGAGATCCAGGATGGAGCACCGGAGACACTACGCTACGAGACTATTCACCAGGTCAAAGGCGAGACGCACGATGTCACCGTGGTTGTGTCCTCCAAAATCCGAGGCAAGCACGAATCCCACTGGGCCGACTGGCTCTCTGATCGCGAATCTGAAGCCGCACGTTTCGCCTACGTCGCAAGCTCCCGCCCCCGAGACATGCTCATCTGGGCGGTGAAAAGACTGAAGCCAAAGGAGCGCCAAGCATTGGCCGAATTAGGCTTTGAACTTCCCTGAGCGATGCGCCGGGCTAGCTTGGTGGTGCTCATATTTGGGAGGCGACGCCGGCGGCGCCCAGAGTCGGTGTAAACCTATTTGTTCACCTGTTAACTAATTTGGTTTACAGCTCAGAAAATAGGTTTACACCTTTCCAAGATGCCTGTGCGACCGACGCTCTGGTGTGGCAAGAAGAAAACTGCGATCACGAACCCACGCCTGAGAGATTACTTATAAAGGGAGTGCGAGATGAAATACGCCTTTGTAGGCGGTACAAGGGTGCAAGTCGAGCCAAAACTACGCGGCGTTTGCCCACCCTGTGAGTCGGAAGTGATATCCAAATGTGGCAAGCGCGTGATCTGGCACTGGGCGAATCAATCACGCTCGAGCTGCGATCCCTGGTGGGAGAATGAGGCGGCCTGGCATCGTGGATGGAAAAATCGATTTCCAGTGGAGTGGCAGGAGGTAACACACCTAGGTTCAGCAGGTGATCATTGCTTGCAATATGATTCGCGAAGTTCAGTCCTAAACAGTCAATCTTTAGCCATGGGCCGAGTTGGATTTTCGGCAAGTGAGTTGATCTATCAACGAAAGTGCGGCTCTGCTCTATTGTACTTGAAACCAGAATGCGTGAGTTTTGCCATGTGGCAGGACTCATGTTTTTTATCGCACGATAGTCAAGGCTTCTTTCTGAAAGGCTGGTTATGAAATACATGGATAACATGATGTGCTATCAGAACATCAGGAGTTGCGAGAGCAACTCCTTTCTTTAAATCTCCTACTTAACGTAAGCCTTTTCTTCAGCGACCCCATATTTGCAGGTCACTTGACGCTGGAACGCCCCACGGTCACCTACCTGGATAATATAATTGATGCGCTCTATCTCCAGATCTTTAGCACATTGCTTTAGCGTTTTTGCTATGTCGTAATGAATTTTACGGACATTCTCGGGAATTTTGTAATTCAATTCTGGATATTCAATCGCCCAAACAGTGTCGACACTATCTAGTTTAACCCATTCTTTTTCGGCCAGAAACTTGTAAGCTTTCTTGCGAACAGCATTCGCATTTTCAAAGTCAAGCGACAGTGTTACGTGAGTCATATTCATTTCCTTAACGAGCTCGCTACCAGGTGGTAGCAAGTCCATGAAGATCATGTCAGAGACTTTATTTAACTTTCCATCCATAGTTAACACCTGCGCTCACATTGTCCGCCATGCACTACAAAGTGCGCATGGATTGCCAATTGTCCGCGCCAGAGGACATTCGAACTGGACAGCCCAGAAGTTAACGATATCATTGTGCCACTATCAAGGATATGGCCGCATGACAACAGACGCTATCGCACCAGGAAGCGAAATCCTCAAGAAAACCCAGCGCGGGCTGAGCGCGAACCTTCTCCGTGCTATGCAGGTATCAGGCATCACCGAGACCGGCGAGCCAAAGAAGCTGACGCAGCAGCACCTCTCGAATGACTCAGGCATCGCGCGATCAACGATCAGCAAATACCTGACGCAACACACCGATGCCAATCCTGACCTCGAAACGCTCTGTAGACTGGCATCTGCGCTAAACATTTCTCCGGCGCTGCTCTTGATGAGTGAGGAGGACTGGCTGCAGTTAGCACGTGCGCTGCTTGAAGTCGGTCATGTTCGGAATAATGAGTCCATCCGCACCATGATTGAAGCACTGGGCAATGAGCAGAACAATCGCCCTTTGACAAGAGCGGCGACTGTTTTGCGTATGGCCAAGTACGTGGGGATTGAGAATCGCTCTGATTCGAACCTGGGAAGGAAGGTACAGCAAGGCATTCTTGCTACCGCTGCGATGCCAGCGCATCCCGATTTCGAGCAAGGCATCTACACGCATCTTTTACCGCTGTGCATCGTGATGGGTGCACGGATCATTGACCGGGTAGCAACCCATGAATCTTGATGAAATCTTGTCGACCTCCAGCATTGAGGCGATTCTGTCGGTCTCCGATGTTGAGGACATCAGCGCAGTTGTGAATTACCTCACCGACAATGGGGAAGGTCGCCTGGCCCTAGATGGTGACGTCTGCAAACGACTTGTGGCTGCCCGCGATGCAGGCCGCTACAAAGATGCTGATCACCAGCTAATCGCAAGAGAGATTCGTCTGTTCGGTGGTAACTCGCTGCTCAACTTGTTCCGCAAGGACGGAGTCGCGTATGACGAAATCGTCAACGATGTGGCTAAGCATCTTAAGGTCAACCATGCACACGATCCCGTTAACGTGGTGGAGCAGGAGATTCTTGGGAAAATTCTGTCTCGCGCATTCGAGCAAATGACTGACGCGGAACGCAAAGCTGTGTTGGATGAGTTGGGCGTCGCGAGCTATTCCACTGCAGGCCCAGCAGCGGCGATTGCCGCGATTTGTGCCGCAAAAGCCGGAGGCTTTGCGACTTACAAAATCGCAGCGATCGTAGCCAACGCCATAGCCAAGGCCATACTCGGTAAAGGACTTTCATTTGTAGCTACCGGCCAGCTCATGAGGAGCATCAGTGTTGCGATTGGGCCTATCGGGTGGGCGATAACTGCGTTGTGGACAGCTGCAGATCTGGCCAGTCCGGCCTATCGGGTAACGGTTCCATGTGTGGTGCAACTGGCATACATGCGTCAGAAGGCAATCATGTTGCGCACAGTGAAAACTTGCAGCCAATGTCAGCATCCAATTGCCCACACTGCACGCTTCTGTTCAGAATGCGGCAACGCTGCGGCTGCTTAATCACCAATGAAAGACATGAAATGGGGAGGTGCGCTCCCCATCTCTAGGAAAGGTAATGCTTGGGACAATTAAATTAAGAACCTACTGCCGTAGGGGTGACTCATTCGTTCTATGGTTGAGGAGGGCAGGCTTGTCCCCGTGCTCGAAAGCTACGTCCAAGATCATCGAGAATTCCCAATTCTCTGGCCATCCAGTCGACGGCCATTGCCCAAGATTCGAGCGTTTGTTGAGCTCATGACGAACGCCCTGTCGTCAGGGATGCTCTGACTCCTGCAGGCCTCGTCGTTTGCAAGCTCGCAAGCACAAAAGGTGCCCGCGAGCTCATCAACCTGGAGAAGGATGCTTGCATCCGTTTCTTGCCATTCTTGGATCGGCTTGCGCCGAATAGACCAGCTCCAATGCATCATCGTTTCGAGTACGGGGCACGCGATCTTGTAGTGCCTTGGGGGGAACTCCGTAAGCGACCAGTGAACACACCTACCGATCTCCCAAATTAAGGGCGATGGTGTCCGTCTATTTTTAAGCGGACGCGATAGCCCTTAAATGCGCCAACGAAGCTCTTACCTCAAGTCGTTTAAAGCCCAGGTTGTCCAGGAATGCCTGCAACCCGGCGCCTCCATTTCCAGCGTGGCCATCAGTCACGGCATCAATGCCAATGTGATCCGTAAGTGGCTGCCACTTTTTCGAGATCAACCACCCGCAACCCTGCCGGCGTTTGTTCCGGTAAAGGTCGCCCCAAAAAGACAGGTCGAGTCATCGGTGATCATCGAGCTGCCATTTGGCGAGCAAACTATCACGGTGAAATGGCCGTCTTCCGATCCCGAAGGATGTGTCCGTTTTGTCCGTGGACTTGCTTCGTGATCCGCATCGACGCAATTTGGCTGGCCACCGAACCGATGGATATGCGCTCCGGCACCGAGAAAGCCCTCGCGCGTGTCGTGTCTGTGTTCGGTGCGGCGCAGCCGCACTGCGCTTACCTCTTTGCCAATCGCCGAGGCAACCGCATGAAAGTGTTGGTGCACGACGGCTTGGGCGTTTGGCTGGCGGCACGCCGTCTACATCAAGGAAAATTCTCCTGGCCGAGTAATCGGCATGGTGACCAAATGGAGCTAAATACTGAGCAGCTCCATGCACTGGTGGTCGGTCTTCCCTGGCAATGGCTTGGGTCTGACGGAGCCATCCGTAACCATTAAGAGAAATGGATGACATACATCGATCAGCAGATCGGGCAGAGTCATCGCCATGATTCCTACTCCTCCTCTCGATCAGCTCGACACTGAACAACTGCGCAGCCTCGCTGCGCAGTTGCTCAACCGCGTTGAGCATCTAGATATGCAGCTGGCGAGCCTCGACAAAGAGGTGCTTCATCAGAAGACCCGCAACCAGCAACTCATTCACGAAATAGCCCAGCTCAAACGCCACCGCTTCGCCAAACGCTCCGAGTCGTTCAGCCCTAATCAGGCCAGCTTGCTCGACGACCTGATTGAGACCGACCTGGCCGCCATCGAAGCAGAGCTTGAAATCCTGGCACCCAAACCAGCGCAATCAGTAGCCCGCCAGCAACCCAAACGCACTGCGTTGCCTGCCGAGTTTCCTCGCACACTGATTCATCACGAGCCTGAAAACACTCAATGCCAATGCGGCTGCGCCCTCAAGCGCATCGGCGAAGACGTCAGCGAAAAGCTCGACTACACGCCAGGCGTGTTCAGCGTTGAACGGCATATTCGTGGCAAATGGGTCTGTGACAACTGCGAAACCTTGATTCAAGAGCCGGTGCCGGCGCAAGTTATCGACAAAGGCATCCCGACTGCCGGGCTGCTGGCTCAGGTGATGATCGCGAAATACGCCGATCATTTGCCGCTGTACCGCCAGGAGCAAATCTTCGGTCGAGCCGGTCTCGCAATTCCTCGATCAACACTGGCCAGTTGGGTCGGTGCTTGCGGCGTGCAATTACAGCCACTGGTCGATGCCCTGCGCCAAGTCGTGCTTGAGCACAACGTGGTGCATGTCGACGAAACGCCGGTGCAGATGCTCGCGCCGGGCGAGAAGAAAACCCACCGTGCTTATGTTTGGGGCTACGCCACGACCGCGTTCGCTGAGATCAGCGCGGTGGTGTACGACTTCAGCCCCGGTCGTTCTGGCGAATATGCCCGCAACTTTTTGGGCGACTGGAAAGGTAAGTTGGTCTGTGACGATTACAGTGGTTACAAAGCCAGCTTTGCACTTGGCGTCACTGAAATCGGCTGCATGACCCACGCCCGCCGTAAGTTCTACGACCTACACATCACCAATAAAAGCGTGCTTGCCGAGCAAGCATTGCGGTACATCGCGGCGTTATATGAAGTTGAACGCGAAGTTCGCGATTTGGAACCGGATGTCCGGCGACGAATACGTCAGGAAAAAGCAGCGCCCCTGATGGACGCGTTTCATGCCTGGATGATCGCCCAGCGCGAGCTTGTGCATGAAGGTTTGGGGATTACTAAAGCCTTGGATTACAGCCTAAAACGTTGGGCTGCGTTGAGCCATTATCTCAACGACGGCACGGTGCCGATAGACAACAACCATATCGAACAGCAAATTCGACCTTGGGCTCTTGGAAGAAAAAACTGGCTGTTCGCCGGTTCACTACGCAGTGGTCAACGCGCTGCTGCGCTAATGAGTTTGATCCAGTCGGCCAAGCTCAACGGCCACGATGCGTATGCTTATCTGAAGGACGTTCTTACTCGCCTGCTGACGCAGCGGGCGAGTGAGATTGGGGAGTTGTTGCCGCATCGATGGCAACCGGCTTAGTTGCGCAAGACGGGATGCCCGGACGCTTACGGAACTCCGGCCATTGGCACTGCTTGGCCAGAAAGTAGATGCCGAGGCGCCACGTTTGAAATGCTTCCATCACGGGGTCTAGGGTATCGAGCCGCGCGCGGACATCATTATTGATTGAGCGCTCCAGGCCTTGGTGGTCGGTTAGGAGCACAATCGGCGGGAACAACGGATACGGCACGATGGAATCCATAGCCGCTGTTTGAGCGGCTGTTGAAGGACAGCCTTTATCGTGGCGGTGGCCGTAAAACACGCTGAGGTCACTAGGCACGCAAGGTGGTCAGGTTAGCGGCTGCGGCTACCTGTTGGCGTTCTAATCATGGATGTAAATTGTAGACGCCGAGGGATACTGACGGATGCGGAATCAGATTTAGGCCGCTTGAGGCGCGGGGATCAATGGTGAATAGGCTTGGGGCTGACTTGAGCGCTGGTGCCGATCGTCGAGCAAAGCATAGGCATGATAGGACAGGACAACACTAAACTAGGGCAATCGTCGGCTCAGTTCAGTGAAGCTTCAGTTTCAACCGTAGATCTAGAGCGTTGGCCGAACTAGACGATGGGATTTCGGATGGGATCTCAAGCTGCTGAATTGTGGTTTTCAAACCGAGCGATCAGGGATGGCGGGCTGGTGAAGTTGAGGAGGTATTGGAGGGATGAAGCGCAACGGGTTGATTCGAGGGGTGTTTTTCGGGGGCTGGTGACATAAGACATCATCGCTACACGAAACATAATTTAACATAATATACATTATGCGAATATTGACATTAAGCCCACAGCCACGGCGTAGGTCAGATTTCAAGCCAGGAAATCGCGATCCTGGAATTTCCCCTCAATCCATCTCTACCAATCCACACCCACCACATGCGAACCTCTCAACACTTGCCTTGCATACATAATCATCACCGTTGCATATCCCAATCCTTTGGAACTAAAAGTGATCAGAACATTTGAACCACGTGACATGGATCGACTGCTGGAGATTTGGCTTAGTGCATCTATCAAGGCACATGATTTTATCGACGCGTCTTTTTGGCAATCCAATACTGAGTCGATGCGAGACGTTTATATTCCGGCCTCGGAGACTTTTGTCATTGAGGATTCATCAGGTGTCTTGGGGTTTTATTCTTTGCTGGGATCGGATAACCAATTGGCTGCTTTGTTTGTTGATCCCGCGCATCAAGGGAAAGGCTTTGGTAAGCAGTTACTCGATCATGCCAAGTGTCTTCGCAAGGCGTTGAGCCTTGCGGTTTACAAGGAAAACACGTCCAGTGTTGACTTCTACACGTCGCAAGGTTTCAAACGGGTCAAAGAGCAAATTGATGAGCAAACAGGCCACGCCGAATTTCTGATGTGCTACCCAGGTTGATCTTTGTGCTAGATTTGGCCTGTTGCTACAGGCCCTCGTACATGGAGAAAGCATTGTGTTTGCAGTAGGAATATCGATGTTAGCCGTGGGTTTAGGCACTGGAAACGCTGGTTTTTGGATACCGGGTTGTGTCTTGATGGCTGTAGGGCTGTCTCAAAAATCTAGCAGCAAATGAATAGCAGTGACCTGTTTAGTCACACACATATGTTTAGCCGGTGCATCTTCTAAGCACTCTTTGGGTATAACTCAACTAAACAGTCATTTAGTAGAGTTAAATAACTGCAACTTCTAGTCTTTCATTTCCCTTTATACGCCACCCGCCTTTGTTCGCGTTCTGCGGCAAATTGTTCGCTCATTCTTGCTTCCAGATCTTTACGCTCAACGTGTACGCCACAGTTTGGGCACACAGTCCCCAAACCAATGTCGTGCCCGCACTCGCGATGGGTAAAGCGTACGGCAATCTCTTCTTCTTCGCCCTTGGACCAAGTTTCTCCCCATGCACGCAGCGCGTAGATGACGGGATAAAACGCCCGGCCTTTTTCGGTGAGTCGATATTCATGGCGCAACGGTTTTTGGCTGTATGGGTGACGTTCGATCAGCCCGCCCGCTTCCATGGCTTTAAGGCGCGTCGCGAGCATTTGCGGTGTCGCTTTGGTCTGGATTTGTATTTCTTCGAAGCGAGTGGCGCCCATAAACAGTTCACGCAGGATCAGCAGGGTCCATCGGTCACCGACAATGTCTAACGACCGCGCTACCGGGCATACCGTATCGGCTATTTCTGCATCACGTTTCACGCTGTATCTCCTGATCTGACTATTAAATTCATAGTAACACGAGCAGTTTTGGCCGCGCACGTGCACTGCCCTCCTCTCATCTAGAGTCACTGTTAAGGATGGCCTTACGCAGGTGTGAATGTCTCTGGCAGCCCAACGGTTGTTGACGCTATGATTTTCATAGTGATAGATTTTGCTCACTGCATTCGATCTGTGAGCGATCACAAGGCATCAGACCACGGGGTCTTGGGTCGACTGTGAAACCGCAATTATCTTATGAGTGGAGAACGCCATGACTCATCCCGTCTACCGCGCAGAGCGCACTGGTTTGCTGCTGGTTGATCCGTATAACGACTTTCTATCGCACGGTGGCAAGTTGTTTCCGTTGCTCAAGGAAGTCGCTGATGAGGTTCATCTGCTGGACAATCTTCGCGCCACGGTCGCCGCCGCCCGAACTGCTGATGTCCAGGTGTTTTACGTGCCACACCGTCGCTGGCAGCCAGGTGATTACGACAACTGGGACCACCCCAACCCGACCCAACGCTTGGTGCAGCAACGCCACACATTTGCCAAAGGCACATGGGGCGGTGAATGGCACCCGGACTTCGTGCCGCAAGACGGCGACATCATCATTCAGGAGCACTGGGGCCAAAGCGGGTTCGCCAATACCGATCTGGATTTTCAGTTGAAGCAGCAAGGCATTACCCATGTGATCGTCATCGGCCTGCTTGCCAATACTTGCATCGAATCTACAAGCCGCTTTGCGATGGAGCTGGGTTATCACGTCACCCTCGTACGCGACGCCACGGCAGCGTTCAAAAAAGAAATGATGCATGCCGCCCATGAACTGAACGGCCCGACTTTCGCTCACGAAATCCTCAAAACAGCCGATGTGATCACTTCCCTGAACGCTGCCACCCGCGCCTGACGCCGTAGGAACTCACCATGAAACTCACAGGTCATTTGCTTATCGGTGCTCAGGAAGTATCTGCTACCGCCGGCACCATGAAAGCGCTGAATCCCGCGACGAGCACCGAGATAGAGCCTTCGTTCGCATTGGGTGGCCCAGCCGAAGTCGATCGTGCCGCGCAGTTGGCCGACGACGCGTTCGACAGTTTTAACAACTCCAGTCTGGCCGACCGAGCGGCGTTTTTAGAGCGTATCGCCGACGGACTTGAGGCGATCACCGCCGAACTTGCGCAACGCATTTCACTGGAAAGTGGCTTACCGGTCACACAACTTGAAGGTGAAACAGCCAAAGCGGCGACTCAGTTTCGTCAATTTGCAACGGTTGTCCGTCAAGGGCGATTCCGTCAGGCGGCCATTGATCCGGCGCAGCTCGAGCGTCTACCGCGTGCGCGGATGGATCATCGTTTACAAAAAATTGCCCTGGGGCCGGTGGCGATCTTCGGTGCGAGTAACTTTCCGATCTCCTATTCAGTGGCCGGCGGCGATACCGCTTCGGCGCTTGCGGCGGGCTGCCCTGTGATCCTGAAAGCGCACAACGCTCACCCCGGCGGATCGGAACTGATGGGCCGGGTCATTCAGCAAGCAGTTAAAGACGCTGGCCTGCACGAGGGCGTGTTTTCATTGGTTCGCGGCGGTGGTAATGAGATCGGCGAGGCGCTGGTTGATCATCCGCTGATCAAGGGCGTCACCTTCACCGGTTCGGAAGTGGGCGGCATGGCACTCTACCGCCGGGCACAACTGCGCCCGGATCCGATTCCGGTCTTCACTGAAATGACCAGCGTCAACCCGACCTTCATTTTGCCCGCAGCCCTCGCAGCCCGCGGTGGTGAGATCGGTGATGGTTTTGCGGAGCGGATGCTGGTCACTGTTGGCCAGGCCTGCCTCAAACCTGCCATTTTGCTGGCAGTCGACGGCCCCGGTTATTTAGAACTGAAGAACGCAATGATTGCTCGCGTCCAGGCCATGCAAGCGCGCACCATGCTCACCCCAGGCATCAACAGCGCGTATCGCAAGAATGTCGAGCGGCAGAGCAACGCGGGTGCGCAACTTATTGCGGCTGGCAGTGAAGCGCAACGCCCATGGGACGGCCAGTCGGTGCTTTTCGAAGTTGACGGTGCGCAGATGCTGGCTGATGCAACACTGGGGCAGGAAGTTTTCGGGCCTGCTGCGCTACTGGTGCGCGTCAGCGATACAGAGCAGCTGATCACATTGGCCAAACAGTTCCAGGGCCAATTGAGTGCGACGATGCAGATTGACCAAGCCGATCACGCCTTCGCCGCCCGCTTGTTACCTATTCTGGAACGTCGCACGGGCCGCATTGTGATCAACGCGTTCGCGCATCCCCAAGAAGTGTCCTATGCGTCGATTCACGGCGGGCCTTTTCCTGCAACGTCTGACAGTCGTTTTACCTCTGTGGGCATGACGGCAATCGAGCGTTTCCTGCGGCCGGTCTGCTACCAGGGCTTTCCGGACGACTTGCTGCCTGAGGCCTTGAAGCACAACAATCCGGCGGGTATCTGGCGCCTGACTGAAGGTGAACTGGCTAAAGCCTGAACTAAACCAGCCCCACGAACGCGGCATCGTGCCCGTTCGTGGGGACCCACAAGCAGCAAACAAACCCGCCATTCTCCTTCTATATCGCCCTCCTTCTCCCCTCGATTGTTACGCGCTCCACAACAGTGTTTCTCGTTCATGGCGACTGACAATTTGTCGCAGGCGCATTTTTTTTGATATTGTGTCGGTAATTAACCATTTAGTTCATAACCCATGTGCATCTGTCTGTTCCAGACGATGCGGCATCCGCCTGAGCTTCCTTCGTGGAAATCAGCGCTAGTGTTATGGGCTGGTTACCCTGAATTCCTTATCACTTTCATGCATCTATAGGGTCATGCGCCATGAATAAGTCTCAACCTGCGGCCACTGTCAGCCGTTGGCCAATCTGGATCGCCGCCTTGGGCGTGCTGGTCTTCGGCTTGCTGTTTATAGCGGGCGGCGGTTACCTCGCCACACTCGGCGGCAGCCTGTACTTCGTCCTTGCCGGTATCGGGATGCTCGTTGCTTCGGTGCTGATGTTTAAACGCCGTGTGGTCGGTGCCTGGCTGTTTGCAGCGGTGATGGTGGCATCGGTTATCTGGTCGGTGGCAGATGCCGGGCTGGTGTTCTGGCCACTGGTTTCACGGCTGTTTGCCCTGGCCGTATTGAGCCTGGTAGTGGCGTTGGCTTACCCGACGCTGCGCAAGGCCAATGGCTTGCAGGGTAACGGTGGCTATGCGCTGAGCGCTGCCCTTGCAGTGGCCATTGTTGTTGGTTTCTGGGGAATGTTTCAGCCCCACGCGTCGGTTGCACCTACAGGTGACGGCCCCGGCCTGACCAAGGTTGATCCAGCCAAAGCACAGAAAAACTGGGAACACTACGGTAACGATGAAGGTGGCAGCCGCTTTGCCGCACTGGATCAGATCAACCGCAGCAACGTATCCAAGCTGGTGCCAGCCTGGACTTACCACACCGGCGACATCGCGTTCAGCGATGGCAACGGCGCAGAAGACCAAATGACCCCGCTGCAAGTGGGCGACAAGGTGTTCATCTGCACCCCGCACAACAACATCATCGCGCTGGATGCCGACACCGGCAAAGAGCTGTGGAAGAATGAAATCAACGCCAAGTCGGCGGTCTGGCAGCGTTGCCGTGGTCTGGCTTACTTTGATGCCACCGCTGCCATCGCTGCCCCAACCGATGGCAGCACCCCTGCAGCTACCGTCAGTGTGGCGCCGGGTGCAGCTTGCCAGCGCCGTCTGTTGACCAACACCATCGACGCCCGCCTGATTGCTGTTGATGCCGACACCGGCAAGTTCTGCGAAGACTTCGGAACCCACGGCCAGGTTGACCTGAAAGCCGGCCTGGGCGATGTGCCTGACTCTTATTACCAGCTCTCGTCCGCGCCGTTGATGGCCGGTACGACCGTGGTGGTGGGCGGTCGTGTAGCCGACAACGTGCAGACCGACATGCCAGGCGGCGTGATTCGAGGCTTCGACGTGGTCACCGGCGCCATGCGCTGGGCTTTTGACCCGGGCAACCCGCAAGACAAACAGGCTCCTGCTGACGGCAAAACCTACGTTCGCAGCACGCCGAACAGCTGGGCGCCGATGTCTTATGACCCGTTGATGAACACTGTTTTCTTGCCGATGGGCAGTTCGTCCACCGACATTTATGGTGTCGAACGTACCTCACTGGATCACACCTATGGCGCCTCGATACTGGCACTGAACGCTACCACCGGTGATGAAAAGTGGGTGTATCAAACCGTCCACAATGACTTGTGGGACTTTGACCTGCCGATGCAGCCAAGCCTCATCGACTTCACCAAGGCCGACGGTTCTCAAGTGCCTGCGGTGGTAGTCGGCACCAAGGCCGGTCAGATCTATGTGCTGGATCGCCACACTGGTCAGCCGCTGACTGAAGTGAAAGAAGTTCCGGTCAAGGCCTCGAACATCCCGAACGAACCCTACTCCCCAACCCAGCCAAAATCGGTGGGCATGCCGCAGATCGGCGCGCAAACGCTGACTGAGTCGGACATGTGGGGCGCTACGCCGTTTGACCAGATGCTGTGCCGCATCGCCTTCAAGAAAATGCGCTACGACGGCCTGTACACCGCACCGGGTACTGACGTTTCGTTGAGTTTTCCAGGGTCGTTGGGCGGCATGAACTGGGGCAGCCTGTCGACTGACCCGGTGCACGGTTTCATCTTCGTCAATGACATGCGTCTGGGCTTGTGGAGCCAGATGGTGCCGCAGAAAAAAGACGCCAAGGCCTCTTCCGGTGGCGAAGCACTGAACACAGGCATGGGCGCTGTACCGCTTAAAGGTACGCCGTATGCCGTGAACAAAAACCGCTTCCTGTCCGTGGCCGGCATTCCATGCCAGGCGCCGCCTTTCGGCACGCTGACCGCCATCGATATGAAAACCCGGAAAATTGCCTGGCAAGTACCCGTGGGCACTGTTGAAGACACGGGCCCAATGGGCATCAAAATGAAGCTGCCATTGCCAATTGGCATGCCAACTCTGGGTGGCACCCTCTCCACCCAAGGCGGTCTGGTGTTTATTGCCGGCACCCAGGACTACTACCTGCGCGCCTTCAACTCGGCCAACGGTGAAGAAGCCTGGAAGGCCCGCTTGCCCGTTGGCAGCCAAGGTGGCCCGATGACCTTTGTTTCGCCGAAAACCGGCAAGCAATACGTGGTGATCACCGCCGGTGGTGCACGCCAGTCGCCTGATCGTGGTGATTACGTGATTGCTTACGCGTTGCCCGACAACCAGTAAGGTGCTGTAAATAAAAACCCGCCTGAACAGGCGGGTTTTTATTGTCCGGCTCCCAAGGGTTTCCCTCGTAGCAGTTGCCGAGCTCCGCGAGGCTACGTTCGATTACGAAGCAATCGTAAATCCATAACTCCGGATATAACTGAAGGCTTACGACGGTTGCGCCGCCTCACGCAGCCTCGTAAAACTCGGCAGCTGCTACAACCCTTCTTTCGTCAACAACACTCGCGTCACGCGGCGTTCTTCGACTTCAACCACGGTCAGGCTCCAGCCTTCCCACGTCAGTTTGTCGCCAACCACCGGCAACCGATCGAGCAAACTCATGACCATGCCGGCCAGTGTTTGATAGTCATCCGTAGGCCTTGCAGTAAAGCCGGTATGCCGACTGATCTGGCTCAGGTTCAAGGCGCCACTGACCAAATACCCGTCCCCTTGCGCCACGATATTCGGGCCTGCAATTTCGCTGGCGTCCGGCAGTTCACCGGCAATCGACTCTAGAATGTCGGTCATGGTCAGGATGCCGATAAAGTCACCAAACTCGTTGATCACAAACGCAATGTGGGTCGACTCTTTGCGCATCTGCTCCAGGGCGTTGAGGATGGTGAAGCTGTCCAGCAGGTTGATTGCCTTGCGCGCCATCGCCTCAAGGTCGGGTTTGTGACCGGCCAACAGTTCCTTTAACAGCTCTTTTTTGTGTACAAAACCCAATGGTTCATCGATGCGCCCTTCCCTGATCAAAGGCAATCGCGAGTACGAAGAATGCATCAGGGTGGTGCGGATCTGTTCCTCAGAGTCGGTCAGATCAATATGATCAATCTCGGCACGCGGGGTCATCACCGTGCGAATCGGGCGTTCTGCCAATTGCAGCACACCGCTGATCATGATCCGTTCACGTCGGTGGAAGACCTCTTCAGACTCCCCGCCTTCGAGCATGTCGGCAATTTCCTCACCCACTTCATCCTCGTTCAGCTTGCGACCGCCCAGCAGGCGCATCACCGCATGGGCCGTGCGCTCACGCATCGGCCGCAGGCCCTGCAAGCTGCGTTTGCGGCGCGAGCGAGCGATCTGGTTAAACAGCTCGATCAGGATCGAGAAACCGATGGCCGCATACAGATAGCCTTTAGGGATGTGGAAGCCCAAGCCTTCGGCCGTCAGGCTGAAGCCGATCATCATCAAAAAGCCCAGGCAGAGCATGATCACGGTTGGATGGCTGTTGACGAATTTGGTCAACGGCTTACTGGCAATGATCATCAGGCCGATGGAGATCACCACGGCAATCATCATGACCGACAAGTGTTCAACCATGCCCACTGCTGTAATCACGGCGTCGAGGGAGAACACTGCGTCCAGCACCACGATTTGCGCAACGATCGGCCAAAACAGGGCGTACACCGCATTCGACTTGCGCTCGGCAACGTGGCCTTCCAGTCGCTCATGCAACTCCATAGTCGCCTTGAACAACAGAAACAGGCCACCAAAGAGCATGATCAAATCGCGGCCAGAGAAGGACTTTTCAAACACTTCAAACAACGGCTCGGTCAGCGTGACCATCCACGAGATGCTGGCCAGCAGGCCCAAACGCATCAACAAGGCCAGCGTCAGGCCGATAACCCGCGCACGGTCGCGCTGCTCAGGTGGCAGCTTGTCCGCCAAAATGGCAATAAACACCAGGTTGTCGATGCCGAGCACTAACTCCAGCACGATCAATGTCAACAGGCCAAGCCAGGCCGTGGGATCTGCAATCCATTCCATAACGGTTATTCAGCCTCTCGAAACATCGGGGTCAACGAATGACGCGCACAAGCACGCGAAGCGACGGGCGTATTGCCCGTGCCCAATAAATTTGGGAAACACGCAGGAGATTCAAGAGTGGCGGCTAAGCGCAAAACGGATGCGGGGTGCAAGAAAAAACTGGGAGGCTCCAGGAGGGTGTTCATATAGGCCTTGATGAAATTCGGGAGGCAATCCTACAGCGACTCCCGCACCAGTCAGCGCATATTGTTATTACAAGATTTTACATCGCCTGCTGCTCCACCTTCGTATGCCACAGCAAGCGAGCCATGCGATGGGCGTTAACGATTATCCGGGCTGGATAATCGCAACGCTCATCATCGCCAGGCACGGTGCTAGCTCGAAGCCTTGGGGTGGGCGTGTTTTTTGGCGCCCACCAGCAACCACGCCAACATGCCGAACAGCGGCACAAAGATCACCACGGCCACCCACATGCACCGGCTGTTCACCGGTGCATTACTTCTCAGCACTCCGCGAATGGTCCATAGCTCCAGTAGCAGCAGAATGACGGCTAATACAGCCCAAAACGTAGGAATTTCCATACATCACCTCGCTAGTTATATAACTTTAGGCGGGCTGTAGGCGTGAGGGTTCATTAATTTTTCAAAATGCTTCGAGGGTCAGTGCGCATTACAGCGAAAAACGATCAGTGGCATTACGCCGCTCGTTGTCATCGCGCATGTCATAGCTGACGGTGGTGGCAATGTTGGCGTGGTGGGCGAGTTTCTGAGCGATCGAGACGTCATATTCCTCAATCACCCGTGTAATGAACGAGCGGCGAAAGTCATGGGGCATGATGTCCACGCCAACCTGTTTACCGCGCTGCTTGGCGATGTAGTAAATCGCATGCTTGGTGATGCGCTCACGGGTGATGTGGCTACCACGGCGAATCCGGTTGAACAAAAACGTGTCGTCGCTGACGCCTTCCGGCAGTTGCTCGCGGCGAAAATCGAGCCAGACCTGGAGCTTTTCGAAGGCCCAGGCCGGGGCAAACTTGATCAGTTCTTTGTTGCCTTTGCCCAAAACCTGCAAGCTGCGCTCGGCCATGTTGACCTGACGCAAATCCATGTTCACAGACTCGGATTTGCGCATGCCCGAGCCATACAAAATCGCAATGATTGCTGCATCCCTCAGCCCCTGTGGGCGCGGGTCCGCAGCGCAGACATCCATCAGCTCGCGGATCAAGGTGCGGCGCAGGTTACGGCCCTTGGTCAGGCGCGAACCACCGCCCGCCTTCACTGCGCGAATTTTGAGGAGCTGATCCTGAGTAATCAGGCTCTGCTGCCAGGCCTGATTCATCACGCCGCGAATCGCATTCACATACAAAGACGACGTATTGGGCGCATAACCATCGGTACGCAGCGCCGCCACCAGGGCCGTGATATGCCCCGGCTGCAGTTGATGCCAGGGGAATTCCTCAATCGCGACATCATCGACGCCCAAACGATCAGCCGCGTCCTGCAGCACATAGCGCATGGTCTGGCGACTGGACGCTGCCAACTGTTGCAGGTAAAGCGCAACAGGCGCTTGAAGAAGCTGTAATGCTGCGGGGTCTTTAATCGACACAACCACTCTCGGTACGGATTGAAACACGCCGTAATATAACCCAAACCTATAGATCCGACGCGTACTTATAGCCGCAGATTGACTCGCTGAAGGCGATGGTCTGCGATCTTTAATCATCAAGATCTAAAGATCGCGAGGCGAGCTCGCTCCTACACGGGACATGTGATGTGTTATTAATTTGTAACTGTCATATAACTGCCTTATTGAAACTTAAGTTTCAATGCACTCTTTCAAGTTGCTGAACACTCCCTGTACCGCCCGCACTTGCTGGTGTTTAACGTTGACTTGATATACCCGTCTCAGTAGATTGCATGGGCCGACTCAGTCGGCACTTTACTCACTCACAAAAGAAGCTAATGGACACAGTATCTAGTCGCTGCCCGGCCTGCGTGAAAACGCCTGACCGGGCGCCCAATTCAGACATTGACGGGACTCGCCTGCTGGGCGAGGTCAACTGCGCTAGAGCTTGACGCTCCAACGTAACGACCTCCCCGGCAGCCGTCCGGTTACGAGGTGTGTTATGACCTTTAAAGCCTTTGTTCTACCTGGCGTTCGCGCCTTTACCTCAAGCATGCGGGTTAAATTGGCCCGTGATCCAGGCACTGCGCGATCCGCCCGCACGCCCTTCTCATCCCCCGTTTTCGGCGCAAAACCTGCGCACCATCAGGTGCATTGGCGCGTCAGCCCTGCCACAGGTCAACTGGAGCAGCGCTGGAGCATGGCCGACCTTCAGGAGCCTCAGAGTCGCGCCTGGCGCTGACCACTGACAGGCTTTAAACCACTGTTGAATAACTGGAGTTCCCTATGGAAGAAGCCAGTAGCCACCCGCTGCGCAACTATTAAGTTAATTGTTGTAGCGGGCATTTAAAGCGCACTTAAACACTTATTAAAACCGATCGCGATATCTGCGACTCGGCATACTTTGGCTCGTCTTGAATACGGCAAGCCAAGGTATGTTTTGTCGAGCGTTGGCGACAGGAGTATGACCATGAGCGCGGTAAAAAATAGCAACGTTCGAGACAAGAACAACGCAGGCGAAAACAGCAAATTGTCGATGCGCGCTGCACGGGAAGCGCAAAACGGCCTGGCCGCCACCCTGGCCAATGTCCGGGCCACCACAGATGGCCTGACCCTGCTGGATGCAGCTGATCGCCTGGAACATGAAGGCTATAACGAAGTGGCTCACGACAAGCCGCCTCACGCGGTCGTGCAGTTCATGATGGCGCTTCACAACCCTTTCATTTATGTACTGCTGACCTTGGGGGTTATCAGCTTCTTTACCGATTACTGGCTGCCTTTGCGTGACGGTGAAGAAACCGACCTGACCAAAGTCATCATCATCGCCTTGATGGTGGGCCTGAGCAGTTTTCTGCGCTTCTGGCAGGAGCACCGCTCGGCCAAATCCGCAGAAGCCCTAAAAGCCATGGTGCGCACCACGGCGACGGTATTGCGCCGCGAACGCGTTGGCGCACCCGCCAAAGTGCTGGAAATCCCCATGCGTGAACTGGTGGCCGGCGACATCGTGCAACTGTCCGCAGGCGACATGATCCCCGCCGACATACGCCTGATCGAATCCCGCGATCTGTTTATCAGCCAGGCAGTGCTCACCGGTGAAGCCTTGCCCGTAGAGAAGTACGACACCCTGGGCAATGTCGCGCAAAAGTCGGCCTCCAACGCTGCGGCTGATCAAAGCAACCTGCTGGACCTGCCCAACATCTGCTTTATGGGCACCAACGTGGTCAGCGGTACGGCCCGTGCTGTGGTGGTTGCCACCGGCCCGCGGACTTACTTTGGTTCTTTGGCCAAGGCGATTGTCGGCTCGCGTTCACAAACTGCATTCGATCGCGGGGTTAACAGCGTCAGCTGGCTGCTGATTCGCTTCATGCTGGTGATGGTGCCGGTGGTGTTCTTCCTCAATGGCTTCTCCAAGGGCGATTGGGGCGACGCCTTCCTGTTTGCCCTGGCGGTGGCGGTCGGCCTGACCCCGGAAATGCTGCCGATGATCGTCAGTGCCAACCTGGCCAAGGGCGCCACCGCCATGGCCAAACGCAAAGTTGTGGTCAAACGCCTCAATGCCATCCAGAACCTCGGTTCGATGGACGTGTTGTGCACTGATAAAACCGGCACCCTGACCCAAGACCACATCATCCTCGAGCACCATGTCGGCCCTGATGGCCAACGCGATGAATCGGTACTGGCGCTGGCCTGGCTCAACAGCCATCACCAAAGCGGTATCCGCAACCTGATGGATCAGGCTGTGGTGCAGTTTTCCGAGCGCGATCCAAAGTTCAAGCTGCCTTTTGCCTACAGCAAGGTCGATGAGCTGCCGTTTGACTTCGAGCGTCGTCGCCTGTCGATTGTGGTCAAGGACAACCGTGGCGATCACCTGCTGGTGTGCAAAGGCGCCGTTGAAGAAATGCTCGGCATCTCGACCCACGTGATGGAAGACGGTGTGCGTGTAGCACTTGATCCCGCGCGCCGCGCTGAACTGCTGGCACGGGCCACTGAATACAACGAGGACGGCTTCCGGGTACTGGTGGTCGCCACCCGCGACATCCCCAAGGCTAACGCGCAGAAGCAGTACACCACCCAAGATGAGCGCGACCTGGTGATTCGCGGCTTCCTGACCTTCCTCGATCCACCGAAAGAAACTGCAGGCCCGGCCATCCGTGCCCTACAAGACATTGGCGTGGCAGTGAAGGTACTGACCGGCGATAACGCGGTGGTCACCAGCAAAATCTGCCGTCAAGTTGGCCTTGAGCCCGGAACCCCGCTATTGGGGCCGGAAATCGAAGCCATGAGCGACGCAACCCTCAAGCACGAAGTCGAGCAGCGCACGGTCTTTGCCAAGCTCACACCATTGCAGAAATCCCGGGTGCTCAAGGCGCTACAGGCCAATGGTCACACCGTAGGCTTCCTCGGTGACGGCATCAACGACGCCCCGGCGTTGCGTGATGCGGATGTGGGGATTTCCGTGGACAGCGGCACCGACATCGCCAAGGAATCGGCTGACATCATCCTCCTTGAAAAGAGCCTGATGGTGCTCGAAGAAGGCGTGCTCAAAGGTCGCGAAACCTTCGGCAACATCATGAAGTACCTGAACATGACCGCCAGCTCCAACTTCGGCAACGTGTTCTCGGTGCTGGTGGCCAGCGCTTTTATCCCGTTCCTGCCCATGCTGTCGATTCACCTGCTGCTGCAAAACCTGATGTACGACATCTCCCAACTGGCGCTGCCATGGGACCGGATGGACAAGGAATACCTGCAAAAGCCGCGTAAATGGGACGCCAAGAACATTGGCCGCTTCATGATCTGGATCGGGCCAACCTCGTCGATCTTCGACATCACCACCTTTGCCCTGATGTGGTACGTGTTCAAGGCCAACAATGTCGACGTGCAGACCTTGTTCCAGTCCGGCTGGTTCATCGAAGGGCTGCTCTCGCAAACCCTGGTGGTGCATATGCTGCGCACCCGCAAGATCCCGTTCTTCCAGAGCAACGCCGCATGGCCGGTCATGATGATGACCCTCATTGTCATCGCCCTGGGCATCTACGTGCCGTTCTCGCCGCTGGGCACTCTGGTGGGCCTGGAGCCGCTGCCATTGGCGTACTTCCCGTGGCTGGTCGCGACGCTGGTCAGCTACTGCTGCGTCGCACAACTGATGAAGACTATTTACATCCGCCGTTTCAAACAGTGGTACTGACGTAAAAAGCCGGGCTGACGCGGTTTCGCGTCAGCCCGGCCTTGTGTGTAGATGGCGTAAACATGAATGTTTGTTTTGTGGAGATTCCTCATGTCAGGAACCACTCTCTTGCTCAACCTGGCCGGTGCGATTGCACTGTTGCTGTGGGGCACTCATATGATTTCTACCGCGCTGCTGCGCGGTTTCGGCACCCAACTGCGCAACTGGATGGGGCGCAATCTGAATAACCGCTGGATGGCACTGCTGTCCGGCATTGGCATCACCGGCGTGCTGCAAAGCAGCACCGCCGTGAGCATGATGGCCACCTCTTTTACCGCCGCCGGCACCTTGAGCCTGGCGCCAGCGTTGGCCGTGATGCTGGGCGCCAACATTGGCTCAACCCTGGTGGTGCAACTGCTGAGCTTCGACACGTCGCTGGCCACACCGATCATGCTGCTGGCCGGTTTTATCGTGTATCGCCTGCGCGACGACTCACGCTACGAAAGCATCGGCTGCGCACTGATTGGATTGGGGCTGATGCTACTGGCCTTGGGCCTGCTCAGTGCAACCCTGAGCCACATGGAGGCCACCTCGGTGTTTCGTGCGGTCATGCAAAGCCTGGATGGCGACTTGATCATAGCTGTCGTGGCCGGGGTGTTGCTGACCTGGCTGTGCCATTCAAGCGTGGCCGTGGTGCTGTTGATTGCTTCCCTGGCCGGGGCCGGAATGATGGCCCCGGTCACCGCCATGGCCTTAGTGCTGGGTGCCAACGTCGGCGGCGCGTTGCCCTCGGTACTCAGTGCCGGCTCAACCGTGGCGCGTCGTCTGCCCGTGGGGAACTTGCTGATTCGCCTGCTGGGCACCGTGCTGTTGTTGCCGTGGCTGCCGCTGCTGGCCGACCAACTGGCCCAGACCAACTTCGGCCCTGCGCACTTGGTGGTGTACTTGCATGCGGCGTTCAACCTGGCGTTGGCGGTGCTGTGTATTGGTCTGATTGAGCCAATGGCCAACGGCCTGAGCCGCCTGTTCCCGCAACAAGAGCGGCCAGCAGACCCGGGCATGCCGCAATACCTGGACGAAGCCGGGCTGGAAGTGGCCAATATCGGGCTTTCCAATGCCGTGCGTGAAGCGTTACGGCTGGCGGACATGGCGTCGCTAATGCTCAATCAGGTGCTGCAACTGTTCGAAAAGCCCGATCAAGCGGCTTTCGACAAGGTGCGCCAGCTGGACCACTCCGTGGATATGTTAAGCGCGGCGATTCGCGCCTATCTGGCGGACATAGGCCAGGAAGGCTTGAGCGACGATGACGCCGATCGCGCCCAGGAAATCCTCATGTTCGTGATCAACCTGGAGCATGCGGGCGACATCCTCAGCAATCTGGCGCAACTGGCGATTCGCCGGGCCCGCCGTGGCGAACATTTCTCGACCTTTGAGATGCAGCACATCCAGGGCCTGCACTTGGCCTTGCTGGACAGCCTAAACCTGGCAATCACGGCTTTCTTGCGCGAAGACATAGCGGCGGCAAACAGGCTGGTGAGCCACAAAGAAATCGTGCGCCAGCTCGAAGCCCGCGCCAGCCGCGAGCACTTTCGTAAACTGCAAAACGACAAAACCGCCTGGGCCGAGTCAGGCGATATCTTCCAACGTGTACTGCGCGACTACCGCCGCGTACACCACCACATCGCCGCGCTGGGCTATCCAGTGCTCGAACGCAATACCCCAGACACCCTTAACCTGTAGGAGCGAGCTCGCCTCGCGATCTTTTAATCTTCTGAAAAGATCGCAAGGCAAGCTTTACAGCGTTGCCCGCAGTTTAAGTGGATCCACCAGCCCCGCTGCTATCGCCATGCCCACCAAGTCAGGCAAGTGCTCGGCCTGCATGCGCTTCATCACGCGGGCGCGATACAGGTCGATGGTTTTTACACTCACTGCCAATTGCTCAGCGATTTCACGGGTGGTGTAGCCCTTGACCAGCGGCAACAACACATCGCGCTCGCGGGGTGTCAGGCTGAGCAAGCGGGCCTCTAGCTCCGTTAACTCCTGACTGGCACTTTGCCGCGCATTACCGCTGCTCAAGGCCTGTTGCACACTGTCGAGCAGCAACTGCTGGTTGTAGGGTTTCTCGATAAAATCATGGGCGCCCGCCTTGAACGCACGAACCACAATAGGCACATCGGCGTGGCCACTGACAAAAATCACAGGCAGGGTTAACCCGCGTTCCTGTAACGCTTGCTGCACATTCAGGCCACCCATGGCGGGCATGCGGATATCCAGTACTACACAGGCGTTAAGGGCCGGATCCACGGCGTGCAAAAAAGCCTGACCACTGGTGAAGGGCACTGCATTCAGGCCGACCGACTCCAATAACCAGACGGTTGAATCGAGCATGCCCTGATCGTCATCGACGAGGTAGACCACGTGGTGCTGCGGGGTTGTCATGGCTTAATTGCTCTCTTCTTGTTGTGGGGTGACGGCCATCAGTGGCAGGCGGCAGCACATGCGCAGCCCGTGGGGTTGCGGCTCGGCGTCAAGCTCGCCGCCCAGGCCCTCAATGATACTGCGGCTCATCGATAAACCCAGCCCCAGCCCTTCGGCCTTGCTGGTATAAAACGGGGTGAACAGTTGCTCAAATTGCTCGGCCGTGACGCCTGGGCCCTGATCCTCGACGCTGATGCTTAACCCGCCCGCCCGCACTACCTGCACGCTTATACGGATGCGTGAAGGCTGCCCCGGCTGCTGCTCGCAATTGGCGTCTATGGCATTGCGCAACAGGTTGAGCAACACCTGTTCCAGCAACACCCGGTCGGCATACACAAGCGGCAGAATGGCCGGTAACTCCTGTTCAATTGTCACTTGTCGCTCACGGGCTTCCCACGCGCACAGGTTGACCGCTTGGCGCACCACTTCACTGACGTCCAGCGCTTGTAACGTGCGCCGCCCCTTGCGTAAAAAACCGCGCAAACGCTTGATCACTTGCGAGGCATGGCCGGCATGCAGGGTAATTCGTTCCAACCCTTGAGCGACACGGGATGCAGCCTCGGGGGTGGTGCCCAGGTTTTGCAGATAACGCTGGCTGGCATTCGCATAATTCATCACTGCGGCCAGCGGCTGGTTGATTTCGTGGGCAATGCCGGATGCCAGCTCCCCCAGGGTCACCAGCCGGGCGGTATGGGCCAGTTCGTCCTGATGATGACGCTGCTGGGCTTCACGCAGTTCGCGCTCGCGCATGTCACGGGCCACCAGTGAGAAAAACCGTTCACCCGAGGTGGCGCGATGGGCCAGCAGCAATAAAGACACCGGCACCGAGGGTTCGCCATTCAACGGCTGCAGACGGGCCTCACTGCTCCACAAGCCGTGTTCTTCAGCACTGCGCCAGCCCACAGACTGCAGTTGCGCCAGATCGCCAGCGCTTAAAAAATCCGCCAGCGAAATAACACTTTTCCCACACGATAAACCGAGAATTCGCTTGGCCGCCGGGTTGAGATAAGACACCCCGCCCGCCGGATCAATAAACAACACCGGGTCAGGATTAACCTCGACCACCTCAGCCAGGCGCCGCTTGTTTTCTTCTGCCTGAATGCGCGCGGTGATGTCTCGCGACACGCTGACCACCTCAACCACAACGCCGGTATAGGTTTCGCGAATCGCCCGGCTGGCGGTTTCAAACCACAGGTAATGCCCGGCCTGATGGCGAATCCGGTAGGTCATGGTGTGGTAACCATCGAGCTCAAGTGCATCACGGGCCTGACGCAACACTTGGGCCAGATCATGCGGGTGAAACAAACGCTGGGCCCGGCTGCCGCGCAATTGCTCGGGCCAGTAGCCGAGCAACGTCCAGGACGCTGGCGAGGCATCGAGAAAACGCCCGTCCGGGGTATGCCGTGAGATAAGGTCGGTGGTGTTCTCGGTAATCAGCCGGTACAGGCGCCGGGCCTTGGCGGCTTCACGCCCGGCCAGCAGTTCGGCACTCGCTTCCCGGCCACGGGCCACGACACATTGGCTTTCAGGTACCGGTATCAGTGTCCACAGCCACAGGTGTTCGGCAAACTCCGCCTGCACCTGCTCAATCGCCCGTTCTTGTTGCAAACAGGCGCGAACCAGCTCGTCGATATTGCCCGGCAGCAACGGGCGCACGGCTGCCAGCGGTTTGCCTGCCAGCAGCCGTGACAGTGCCGGATTGACCGCCAACGGCGCGCCAGCGGCGTCAAGGACTACTGAAGGTTGCGGGTCATTGGTGAGCAGCGAAACAGGCATGGGGCATCCGTGGGTTAAGTCGCGTTTCAATATAGAACAAATACTATATTGCTTAGGTATTACTTCCATATCAAACACAAACTGAGCTATAACTCAGACCGGACATAAAACTGACCCTCTCGACAGCATGAGAGCGGGCAGCCATTAGAGCTAACAATCAGCCACCGGAATGACCATCATGTCGATTTTTGAGCAGGGCCTTGAGCCTACTGCCGTCAACCATATTGCCCTGTCGCCTCTGAGTTTTATCGAGCGCACCGCCAGCGTCTACCCCGACTACCCCGCCGTTATCCACGGTTCCATTCGCCGCACTTGGGCGCAAACCTACAGCCGTTGCCGTCGTTTGGCCTGCGCGCTGGCCGGGCGCGGGATCGGTAAGAACGATACCGTCGCCGTGATGTTGCCCAATATTCCGGCCATGCTCGAAGTGCATTTTGCCGTGCCCATGGTCGGTGCCGTGCTCAATGCCCTGAATGTGCGCCTCGACGCCGAAGCCATCGCCTTCATGCTTGCCCATGGCGAGGCCAAGGTACTGGTTGCCGACCGCGAATTCCATGAAGTGATCCACGCGGCGGTGGCCATGCTTGATCATCCGCCGTTGATCATCGACGTGGATGACCCCGAGTACGGTGAAGGCCAGCCAGTCAGCGCGCTGGATTACGAAGCGGTACTTGCCGAGGGTGACCCGGACTACGACTGGCAATGGCCCGCAGATGAATGGCAAGCCATTGCGCTCAACTACACCTCAGGCACCACCGGCAACCCCAAAGGTGTGGTCTATCACCACCGGGGCGCTTATCTCAACTCCTTGGGCAACCAAATGGTCTGGGCCATCGGCAATCACCCGGTGTACCTGTGGACCCTGCCGATGTTCCACTGCAACGGCTGGTGCTACCCCTGGATCATCACCGCGCTGGCCGGGGTGCATGTGTTCTTGCGCCGGGTCGACCCGCAAAAAATCCTTACCTTGATTCGTGAACACCAGGTCACCCACCTGTGCGGCGCACCGATTGTGCTCAATGCACTGGTGAACATGCCGGATTCAGCCAAGGCAGCTATTGATCACCCGGTGAACGCCATGGTCGCAGGCGCGGCACCTCCGGCCAAAGTGATTGGGGCCGTGGAAGAAATGGGCATCAAAGTCACCCACGTGTATGGCCTGACCGAGGTCTATGGCCCGGTGACCATCTGTGCCTGGCATGACAAATGGGACGAACACACCCTGGCCGAGCGCGCCCAGATCAAATCTCGCCAGGGCGTGCGCTACCCCACGCTGGAAGGCGTGATGGTGGCCGACCCGAAAACCCTGAAGCCGACCCCGCGTGACGGCGAATCCATGGGCGAGATATTCATGCGCGGCAACACGGTGATGAAGGGTTACCTGAAAAACCCCAGCGCCAGCGCAGAGGCGTTTGAAGGCGGCTGGTTCCACACCGGTGACCTGGCCGTGTGCCACCCGGACGGTTATGTGGAAATCCGCGACCGCCTCAAAGACATCATC
The DNA here is from genome assembly GCF_009600525.1 of Pseudomonas sp. FSL R10-1350. Lineage (NCBI taxonomy): Bacteria > Pseudomonadati > Pseudomonadota > Gammaproteobacteria > Pseudomonadales > Pseudomonadaceae > Pseudomonas > Pseudomonas sp. FSL R10-1350. The sequence continues at coordinate 166,700 of NZ_WIVR01000003.1, read as the reverse complement.
ATCTCCGGTGGCGAAAACATCTCCACCATCGAAGTTGAAGGGGTCTTGTATCGTCATCCAGGCGTCATGGAAGCGGCCGTGGTGGCGCGCCCAGATGAAAAATGGGGCGAAACCCCTTGCGCGTTCATCACCCTGAAGGCCGACCACCAGCAGGTGCGTGAAGCCGACATCATCACCTTTTGCCGCGAGCATCTGGCCGGGTTCAAAGTCCCGCGTACCGTGGTCTTCACCCTTCTGCCCAAGACCTCCACCGGCAAAGTCCAGAAATACGTACTGCGTGACATGGCCAAAGCCTTGTAACCCTCCATTTGTGTAAATGTTTGACGAGGTTTTGTGATGCCTGAATTCAATGCCCCGCTGCGTGACATGCGCTTTGTGCTGCACGAAGTATTTCAAGCGCCAGCACTTTGGGCGCGCCTGCCCGCTCTGGCCGAGCACGTTGATGCCGACACTGCTGATGCGATCTTGCAAGAAGCGGCCAAAGTCACCAGCCAATTGATCGCCCCTCTTAACCGCAGTGGCGACGAAGAAGGTGCGCAATGGCACGCGGGCAAGGTCAGCACGCCACAAGGGTTCAAGGCGGCCTATGACACCTATATTGAGGGTGGCTGGGTCGGCCTGTCAGGCAACCCGGACTTTGGCGGGCTGGGCATGCCCAAGATGCTCGCCGTGCAATTTGAAGAAATGCTCTACGCCGCCAACTCCAGTTTTGCCCTGTATTCGGCGCTGACAACCGGCGCCTGCCTGGCCATTGACGCTCACGCCAGCACGACGCTTAAAGAAACGTACCTGCCGCCGATGTATGAAGGTCGCTGGGCAGGCTCGATGTGCCTCACCGAAGCCCATTCCGGCACCGATCTGGGGCTTATCCGCACCCGTGCCGAACCCCGGGCCGACGGCAGCTTCAGCCTCAGTGGCAGCAAGATTTTCATCACCGGTGGCGATCAGGACCTGACCGAGAACATTGTCCATCTGGTCCTCGCCAAACTGCCGGACGCGCCGGCCGGGCCGCGTGGTATTTCGCTGTTCCTGGTGCCCAAGGTGCTGGTCAATGCCGACGGCATGCTGGCTCACGCCAATGCCGTGAGCTGCGGTTCTATCGAACACAAAATGGGCATCAAGGCGTCTGCGACCTGCGTGATCAACTTTGACGGCGCCAAAGGCTGGTTGATCGGCGAAGCCAACAAGGGCCTGGCGGCCATGTTCACGATGATGAACTACGAGCGCCTGTCCATCGGTATTCAGGGCATCGGTTGTGCCGAAACCTCATACCAAAACGCCCGTACCTACGCTCGCGAACGCCTGCAAAGCCGGGCGCCGACCGGTGCAGTAGCGCCCGAGAAAATGGCCGACCCGATCATTGTTCACCCTGATGTACGGCGCATGCTGCTGAGCATGAAGGCCATGACCGAAGGCGGTCGCGCGTTTGCCAGCTATGTCGGCCAGCAACTGGACCTGAGCAAGTACTCAACCGATGCGCAAGAGCAGCAGAACGCCGCAGCGCTGGTGGCTTTACTGACGCCGGTGGCCAAGGCCTTTTTCACTGACACAGGGCTCGACAGCTGTGTGCTGGGCCAGCAAGTGTTCGGGGGCCACGGTTACATACGTGAATGGGGGCAAGAACAATTGGTGCGCGATGTCCGCATCGCGCAAATTTACGAAGGCACTAATGGTATTCAGGCGCTGGACTTGCTGGGCCGTAAGGTCATTGCCAATGGCGGCGTAGCGCTGCGTTTGTTTACCGCGCAGATCCGCGAGTTTGCCGCTCAACCGGGCAAGCCTTACCAGCACGAACTCTTACAAGCGGTGCAACGGCTCGAAGACTTGAGCGACTGGCTGCAAGCGCAGGCCAAGCTCAACCCCAATGAAATCGGCGCAGCTTCGGTTGAGTATCTGCAGGTCTTTGGCTATGTGGCATACGCCTGGTTGTGGGCACGCATGGCAGATGTTGCCCAGGGTTCCCTTGAGGCGGATCCGGCGTTCTATACGGCGAAACTGGCCACGGCGAGGTTCTATTTCAAGCGGCTTTTGCCACGCATCGACAGTCTGGAACAGTCGATACGCGCGGGCAGCGAATCTTTATATGAGCTGGACGCTGCGAGCTTTTAAGAGGCCCACTTTAAACGGCGGCCCTTTCGAGGCCGCCGTTTACGGGTTAGAGACTCAATTCATCCAGCACCAGCACCTCACGGTGCTCCAGCAAGTCCGCAACGGCCTTGGCCATTGCTAAATAGTGTGGCGTTGTTTTGTGGTGCTCGATGGCCGCCAGATCTTTCCAGCCTTCGATAAACACAAAGCGCTGCGGATCGGTACGGTCAATATGCAGATCGTAGAACGTGCAGCCTTCTTCTTTGCGTGAGCCTTCCACACACGCCAGCAGCGCTTGTTTGACGGTCTCTTCTTGACCGGCCTTGGCGCGCAATACAGCAACGATTTTGATGATGTTGGACATTTCGGCTTCCTGGGAGTGGTGTTCTTGAACACGCCAACCCTACTACGGCACAGAGACAGAAACATCTGCAGCGTGCAAAAAATTGGCTGCCAAGAACACCTTCAAAGGATTAGCGGGCCGCCTGGCTGGCCAGACGGCTTACGATGTCATCCTTGATTTTCAGCCGCTTCTCCTTGAGCGCCAGTAACACTTCATCAGTCACACCCAGCGCACTGGGCGCCTCGGCCTCTACCACCTGCTTGTCAGCCACTGCGTACTTCTCAATTAACGCAGCCAAGTGCGGGTCTTGACCTTTAAGCGTGTCGAGAGCCTCTTTGGAGAAGCCCAAATCCAATGGCAAATCATGTTTGACTGGCATAGATGCACCTCATTGAACGTTTCGGTGACGGTTTCAGACTCTGAGGATGAGCCTGCGCAAAAGGTTCCATCCGTGATGAACCCACTACAGCAATAGCACGCATCCGGGCAGTGAGAAAGCCGCGCTTGTCTTTCTGTCAGCTAGCAATGAATGTGTACATAAAGCAATAGCCCCCACACTGTCCTCTCCCGAAGGAGAGGAAACCGATTGGGGGATACTGAAGATACTTGATGGCCCAGGAGGCACCGTTTATGAATGGCTGCTCCAGAATAGCGCTGCGGCCGCTACCAGGATGACCAGGAAAAGAATGGCCCACGCATCGACTTTGCTGCTGGTTTTACGCACTTTCATTTGAGTTCTCATCGCATCGCCTTTTTTCGGTTTTATGGGTGAATGCTTAGAAGAATGTCTCTAAGTAAAGACCTGTAATACCCTTTGTACAAGTAAGTGATTGAGAATCAGCCTCTTATAGTCGCTTTGGTTCTTTGCATATGCTTAAACATCACTTTTGCGCATAACTACAAACTGGTATCTTGCGACCGCTCCGTGGGGAGTGCGCGGCCGTGCGCGCAGATAAGCTGTAAGCAGCCTGAGAACAGGACCTATATGTACGTATATGACGAGTACGATCAGCGGATCATCGAGGACCGCGTAAAGCAGTTCCGAGATCAAACCCGACGCTACCTGGCAGGGGAGCTGAGCGAAGAAGAGTTCCGCCCTCTGCGCCTGCAAAATGGCCTTTATGTCCAGCGTTTTGCCCCAATGCTGCGGGTTGCCGTGCCGTATGGCCAGTTGACTTCGCGTCAAGCGCGAATGATGGCAAAGATTGCCCGCGATTACGACAAAGGCTACGCCCACATTAGTACCCGCCAGAACGTACAGTTCAACTGGCCGGCTCTCGAAGACGTGCCCGATATTCTGGAAGAACTGGCGACCGTGCAAATGCATGCCATCCAGACCAGCGGTAACTGCCTGCGTAACGTCACCACCGACCAGTTCGCCGGTGTGGCGGCGGATGAACTGATTGACTCGCGCCCATGGTGCGAAATCGTTCGTCAGTGGACCACCTTCCACCCGGAATTCGCCTACCTGCCACGCAAGTTCAAAATTGCGATCAATGGCTCGGCGTCTGACCGTGCCGCCATCGAAGTTCACGACATCGGCCTGGAGCCTGTGTTCAACGAAGCGGGTGAGCTGGGCTTCCGTGTACTCGTGGGTGGCGGCCTGGGCCGTACGCCGGTGGTTGGCGCATTCATTAATGAATTCCTGCCGTGGCAAGACTTGCTGAGCTACCTCGAAGCCATCCTGCGTGTTTACAACCGCTATGGCCGTCGTGACAACAAGTACAAGGCCCGGATCAAGATCCTGGTAAAAGCCCTGACGCCTGAAGTCTTCGCTGAACGCGTTGAGGCCGAAATGGTTCACCTGCGTGGCGGCTCGACCACGCTGACCGAAGCGGAAGTTCAACGGATTGCCAAACACTTCGTTGACCCGGCTTATAAAGCCCTGCCTGACTTCGGCGCTGAACTGGCCGAGCTGGACAAGCAGCATCCAGGCTTTGCCCGCTGGCGCAGCCGCAACACCCTGGCCCACAAAAAGCCGGGTTATGTTGCCGTTACCCTGTCGTTGAAACCCACCGGTGTTGCGCCGGGTGACGTGACCGACAAGCAGTGGGACGCGATTGCCGATATGGCCGACCGCTACAGCTTCGGGCAGTTGCGCACCTCCCATGAGCAGAACATCATCCTGGCCGATGTTGAAGAAGGCCAGTTGTTCACCATGTGGGGCGAGTTGCGCGAACAAGGATTCGCCACGCCGAACATTGGTTTGCTGACCGACATGATCTGCTGCCCGGGCGGTGACTTCTGCTCGCTGGCCAACGCCAAGTCGATCCCGATTGCCGAATCGATCCAGCGCCGTTTTGAAGACCTGGACTACCTGTTCGACATCGGTGAGCTGGACCTCAATATTTCCGGTTGCATGAACGCCTGTGGTCACCACCACGTCGGTCATATCGGTATTTTGGGCGTGGACAAGAAAGGCGCTGAGTTCTACCAGGTGTCACTGGGTGGCAACGCCAGCCGTGATGCCAGCCTGGGCAAGATCCTTGGCCCATCGTTCGCACAAGATGACATGCCGGATGTGATTGAAAAGCTGATCGACGTCTATGTTGAAAAACGCAATGAAGATGAGCGTTTTATCGACACTTACCAACGTATCGGCATCGACCCTTTCAAGGAGCGCGTCTATGCAGCGAATAATTAAGAACAACGAGGTTATCGACGAAACCTGGCACTTGCTGCCAAAGGACGCGACCTTCGACGGTATTTCCAACTGTGACGACCTGATCGTTCCGCTGGCATTGTGGCGCGAGCATGCTCACGCCCTAAAAGCCCGTGACGGCGGCCTGGGTGTGTGGCTGGACAGTGATGAAGAAGCCGAAGAGATTGGCCAGGATGTTGAGCACTTCCAGGTAATTGCCCTGAACTTCCCGGCCTTCACCGATGGCCGCAGCTACTCCAACGCCCGTCTGCTGCGCGACCGCTATGGTTTCAAAGGCGAGTTGCGCGCCATTGGCGATGTACTGCGTGACCAGTTGTTCTATCTGCACCGTTGCGGCTTTGACGCGTTTGCCATTCGCGCTGACAAAGACCCGTATGAAGCACTGGAAGGCCTGAAAGATTTTTCGGTGACCTACCAGTCTTCAACCGACGAGCCGATGCCTCTGTTCCGTCGTCGTTAAGCACAGCGTGACAGCCCTGAGCGAGCCTCAGGGCTGTTTACGCAGCGCTTAAATGTCTGGCGATGGTGTTTCGCCCGGAACAACCGGCGCTTGAACAACGTTAGTTTTCAATTCCATTTGGGTCAGTTGCTCTATAACGTCCGCAATGGCCTGTTTGCGCTCTTTGCCCACCCTTTCAGCCTCTTGACGGTATTCATCACTGCTGAGCGTTGCTCGCTTTGAGTACACCTCATCCAGCATCTCTTGATACTTGCTCATTACGGCTGTGAACGACTCTGGCTTTTTTTTCTGCAAGTAATCGCTCCAGAATCCTTGCCCGGAAATTGAATGCACCAGCGCCGGCACTTGCTCTTGATCAAGCACATAACGCTTTGCGGTATCGAGATCAGTTGCTGATACGTTGGCAATATTGCCAAAGCGCATGCTGGTTGGGCGGGCGGGCAACTCCAGAGGGCTGGCCAGATTGACGTGGTAAAACATCTGGATCTCCAACGGGTCAAGACGGCGTATCTGCTGCTCTACACTGCCAGGGCTTAGCAGCTCTGCCAGTCTCATACCCTCTGCGCTCTCCAGGCGATAGGCAACCCCTTGCTGCTCTACCGCTGACATGTCCGCCAATGGCCTCGAAGCCAGATCCGGATTTGTCGCATCAACCAATTCTTGCAGTTGCTGCACGTACTCGCTCTGCGTGGCATGGATGGCATCTATCCGCGCTTTGATAATGCTCAACACATGCTTGTTGAGCATTTCGATACGGAACAACCCGCGCGCCAGCTTGAGCATTGCGCTCTCACCTTGCTCCGAGTGCTCCGCCAGAAAAACCAGATGCTCAAGCTCCAGCTCTGCAAACACCATTGCAATGCCGTCACCACAGGTACTTAACTGCCCAGCCAGAGTAAATAGACGACTGCGCAATTGGGTGCTGTCGTTAGCGGCTTTTAACAGCGTCCAGACACGCAGAGTCAAATCCACCCGTGCGTTGGCAAATTGCGATGACGTACTCAGATCTTCAATGACCGCGAAAAAATCACCGGCGCCAGGCTCACGCAGCAAAGCGTTCCACACACTGCTTTGCTCAGCAGTAGGCTCAACAGCCCATTGCTTGATCCCTTGTATTCGAGACACATGTTGACGTACATCCACCATGCCCAGCGTAATTTGCTGGCTGTCGCGGTAAAGACCTAAACGTCTGGTTGAGTCAGGGGTCAAGGGATTGTCATGCAAAGACGTCACGCGATTAATCGAGGCCATTGACTCGGTCAAAATGGCACTTGGAATAAAACTGATCGAGTTATTACGCAGGTCCAGCGTCTGCAGGTCATTCAGTATGCCTATGCCTGTTGGCCATTCACTCAACCCGGTGTAACGCAGCATCAAATGCTGCAGTTGTGGCATATGCTGCACTGAAAAATTGCGACCCAATGGATTACCGGTCAGCACCAGTGTTTTTAGTTTTGTTTTCGCCGACAGGATGTTGGCACTTTCAGGGGTCAATACAATTTGATTGTTGCGCAGATTCAAATGTGTCAACTCTGGCATGGTAGCTATAGAGGCCGGAAGCTCAGTCAACTGTGTGGTGTTGAGGGAAAGATGGCGCAGTTCAGTAAATTTCTCTAAAAAACTCGCGGGTACGGTGCTCGTAGTGTTGGACAGATGCAACGAGAGGATATGCCGAAAATCCGCCTCAAGAGGCGGCAAAGCATCCACCGGCCAACCGTTGAGATCCAGTTCGTAGCCTGCGGCCCCTTCCAGACTGACCGGCGTGCTCAATCTGCGCCAGGCCCGAATCAGCGCCCGGCTCATGGCTCGTTTGGTTTGGACGGAGACCAAAGTGCGCTGCCCTCTGAACGGATAGCTCCAGACACTGGCTTCTTCCCAGTCCTGTAACGTCTTGCGCAGCAGATCCAGCTCGGCTTTAAGTCTCACCAATTCACTGGCAGCCTGAATCGGCGTTTGCTGCAAGCGGTATAAATAATGTCCTATCTGGGTTTCCGACATGTTTGGGTAAATATCTTGAACCAACTCTTTTAATGCCAGCGGTTTGCTTGCGTCGAGCTGATGTCCGGACCGGCCTCCTAACGTGTAACCCATCCGCCCATCGGCCAGGCGCATGGGGGATTTAAACCAGGGTTTTATGGGTTGCATGCCCAATGCGCTTGCTGAGCTATCACGTTGCTTGGCTGCCAGCATGGCAACGCGTGACATGAAGTCTGAATAAGACAGGGTTGTGCCTGAGTTAAGCCCATTACGTTCGTTGTCCGTCAGCGATTTAAACACGCACGCCGTCAAATCCGGGCTGGTGAACGGTTGCTCCGCGCTTGTCCCGGAAAACTCATAAAGTTCGCCTTTTTTAAAAATCTCGCGCCTTGACGATCCGGTCTCGCCTTCAATGACACTTATTTGCTCGTTGTTCAGGCTGCTGCGCACTGAAATAGTCACCTTCTTTGGCCAGCCAGGCAGCTGCGCGATGGTTTTCCAGGCTAACGTTTGGCTGTCAGCGCTGCTCAACGCTTGGCAAGCGATCCCTTCAATTGCACGGTTTAAACGCAGCCTTTGCGCATAGATACGCGCCTCCTCAGCAGCACGCAGGGGTATGTGAGCACGGTAGGTGAGCGCAGACAGCTCATCCTGCGTCAGATGATTGATCAATTCTTCAAGCACATTTACCGGCAAGCCTGGAAATTGCTTGCTGATATTTTTTAGCGCGGGCTCAAGAACTGTGTCCGCTGCATAAAGGCTTGAAACCAGTGTGCGTTGGCTTGTGTGCGCCAGACTGCCTAATTTGCGCGCCAGCACCAACGACTGCGCCGGCGTCCCTGTTACGGGCTCCCCCAGCAATGTTTCGATCTGCGTCTCAGAGAGCGTCTCTAGTGTTGCGTCAAGCAACTCGCCCTTATTAATGCGCGCCTGACTGATTTCCGTCCTTGAATAGGCTCTTTCAGGGCTCACACCGAAGTCCTTGAAGGTTCCTCGCGGTAAGTCAACCACCCTCAGCCCCTGGCCTGTTGGCCAGCCGGACAACTGTGGTAACAGCTCAAGTTGCATCGGCGCGAAATCTGAAGTGGCATACACACCTTTAAGCATCTGCGACGAAAAATACTCAATTTGCTGACTCAATCGCATACGTTTGATGCAATCTGCCAACAAAGGCGGACTTGGCAGCGTGTCGATGTACACCGCGCGCAACTCCCCCTCAGTTGTGCCGGTCAGTAACAGGATCAACTCGGCGGTCGCATCGGAAAATAGCTCTGTATCAGGGCCCAGACGCTTGAATAGCTTCAAGCGCGACCATTGCATCGGCGCATCAAACTCATGAGTCCAGGCCCCGCTACCGTTATGTCTCAGCAGGGGGCTATAGCCATCCGGGTTTCGTACCGGATCAATCGACATATACCCCCTACTGACGTCCCCTTGAACTTGATAGACCTTTTGCTCAAGTTGGAGGTACTTCACGCCCTCTAAATGGTAGAGCCCTTGAGCATCAGGCTTGAGCCCGGTCAAGATTTCTGGCCGACGCTCATAGGGCTTCAGGTCCGCTTTCCACAAACGTTTTTGACCATTACTGCGGGTAATTTGCGTCAGACGGTTGACCATAGTTGATGAACTTAACGACTTGGCAACACCTGGTACGGCGACCATTGAAAGGTTCTGCGCAACATCAAACAGGTGCTTAAGCGCAGCCACTTTGTCGTTACGCTCCCAGGCCTCAATGCCTTCGAAGATATCGGCGCCTAACTGAACGACACCAAACAGCAACATGAATTCGCCTACCACAGGCACAAACCCCAATGCCAGCGTCAGGGCGCTTAACCCTGCGTTCCACAAGGCTGCCTGCCGTTCAAGACGTGACTTGCTGTCTTCATCTTCAGTGGGTATGACTAAAAGGCGAGCGTCATCTTTAATCTGCGCCAGTTGTAACTCCCAGGACTTTTCAAAGGGGTTGCTCAACTGCGCAATCACCTCACATTCATTGAAGATTGCAGGCTCGTAAATAATAGGGGGACGGAGTAATAACAGAGAGTCCCAGGCAACCTTTTTAAGATCTGTTCTCCTGATGAATTCGGCGCGATAGCGCAAAGGCACCAACTTCATAAAGTAGTCGGCAAACTCACGTTGGGTGAGCCATTCGCGCAGTTCAACCTTGAATTTATCGATGTCATCAAACGCATAAAAGGCCCGTTGCGGCGCTTGTGGCATGTACACGATACAGCGTTGCCTTTGACCCGCAGGACGTTTATCTGGCCATAAGATAATCACGCCGGCGACTTCAAACCCCATGAGCTTTAATGTGCTGTGAAGGTTGGGGATGGTTTGCGCAGCGACATTGTGGTTCAGCAGTGTCGCCTGTATGAAATCATAGTGCTCGACCGTCACATGGCTTTTCATATAAGCCACTTGCAACTCCGTCACGAATTCAAGTCGCTTATTTGACACAAACGTCGACTTCAGTTTGAACCCTTTAGAGCGTTGATCCGTTATTGCAAACGCGTTATCAACGGGCGTGAACACACTGCCCAAATGGTCTTGATACTTTTTGCCCAAATTGAGCTCACGGCAAATACGCGCAAATTTTTCGGGCTCGTATTCAGGCAGATCAACCAACACATTTTTTTGCACCCCATAAATAGCAGTGCCCGTGTCAAATCCGCCTTTGACTGTTTCAGCCACCTCAAAATTCTGCAAAGCAGCCTGTAGCAGATCATGATGGCTGGTACTGGAAACCAGATTGACCTCCAGCGAACTGGGTATCAATGACTCCGGCAGCAGGAACTTGGCCAGACTATCAACCAGCTTGGTTTGCTGATTCGAAATAAACAAAACCGCATTGCTTAACAACCGGACCTGTTTAAAACCATGGCTTTTGGGGTTGATCGTTGTCCAGCCATTGGCAACCAGGGCGGCCTTTAACAAAGGCTCAGCAAACTGCTCTATCGGCTTGATGTCAGCAAATACTTTGGCAATCTCGGCTTGGGTCGTATGCCATTCCAGCATGGTCTTGCGTAACGTGTCACGCATCAACACCGACGTGTCTTTAAACCACGCAGGTATTTGTTTCGCGATTAAATCCTCATGGAGGTGCTGTACTTCGAGGTTGCCCCATTGGCTGGCTGTCAGCGGTTTCTCTTGAGCGGTAGACGTTTCGGGCAAGTCACGTGCATCTGTCATGGCATTAGCCTTCATCAGAAGTAGGGACTTCAGCTTATAGACAGCGCACGTATAAATTTAATGGAATAACTGATGACTAACTACTTAAATGCAACTGCAATTCGAGGGAAACCACTACATAAATAACGCACATTTAACAAACCCCCGATTGCGGTAATAAAACCGCAACCGGGACGCTAGTTACCAGAAACGCTGTTGGGTCAAACGGCTCCACAACGAATCAGCGACGCGCTCAGCTGAGTGGCTGGCAGCGAGCCCTACTCGCTCTTGCAAGCTTTTGCGCTGAACATAATGCAAGTGAAACAGCTGCGCTTGTTTGGCACGCTCAGACAAGTATTCATCGCTGGTTTTCAACTCATCAACCAGCAACTTGTCCACCGCGGCCACACCCAGCCAGACTTCCCCGGTGGCAATCTGATCAATCTCCAACTGCGGGCGGTACTCGGCCACGAAGTTCTTGAACAATTGATGAGTGATATCCAGGTCCTGCTGGAACTTTTCACGGCCTTTTTCGGTGTTCTCACCGAATACCGTTAACGTGCGCTTGTACTCCCCAGCGGTGAGTACTTCGTAATCAATGTCGTGCTTTTTAAGCAGGCGGTTGACGTTTGGCAACTGCGCCACTACCCCGATAGAACCTAAAATCGCGAACGGCGAGCTGATAATTTTTTGCCCGATACACGCCATCATGTAACCGCCGCTGGCGGCCACTTTGTCGATGCAGATCGTCAGCGGGATGCCGGCCTGACGAATACGCGCCAGCTGCGATGAGGCCAAACCGTAGCTATGGACCATGCCACCGCCGCTTTCCAGGCGCAAAACCACTTCGTCAGCCGGTGTAGCCAGCGTCAGCAATGCCGTAATTTCATGACGCAGGCTCTCGGTTGCCGAGGCTTTGATATCGCCTTCAAAGTCCAGTACGAAGACCCGTGGCTTTTCTTCCGGTTGTTTCTTCTGCTTTTTATCGACCTTGGCCTGCTGCTTGCGCAACGCCTTAAGTTGATCTTTGGACAACAGTGATTGCTCGAGCTTGTCGCGCAGGCCTTTATAGAACTCGTTCATCTTGCTGACTTGCAATTGCCCGGCAGTCTTGCGACCTCTGCCACGCAATGCTGCCAGGGTCACCAGGACTACCAGAATGGCAACCACCAGGGTGACGGTTTTAGCCAAAAAACTGGCGTATTCGGCAAGAAATTCCACAGCCTCTCCTTACAAACGCTTGCAGCCCTCGGGACAGGGCCACGTAATGCTGCCCAGCATACCGACGTGATACCGGGCCTGCCAGCCGTGAAACACCTTGTCGACGGTGCTTGCAGACAATTCAAACAAGCGTATGTTTTTTTATTGACAGGCTCCCGGCATCCTCCTAACCTCGCCAGACTTTCAACGTGCCGGGAAGCGGACGTGGGCATCATCTATTTGATTCGACATGGGCAGGCCTCATTCGGTGCAGACGACTACGACGTGCTGTCGCCTCTGGGTGTACGTCAGGCGCAAATCACAGGTCAGCATCTGGTTGACTTGGGGATACGCTTTGATCGCTGCCTGTCGGGTGATTTACTGCGCCAGCAACACACCGCCGAACATGCCCTCGCCCAGTTCACTGCTGCCGGGTTAACCACGCCCGCACTGGAAATAGACCCGGCGTTTAATGAGTTTGATGCTTTCGGGATTCTCGATGCGCTATTGCCAGGCATTCTGCCGCAAGAGCCGAACGCCCTGCACACGCTGAAAAATGCGGCTGAACAGCCCGAAGAGTTCCAGCGCATCTTTGATCTGATTATTGCGCGCTGGCTCAGCGGTACCTATGACACCCCGCAGATCGAAAGCTGGCTGGCCTTTGTCGAGCGCGTACAAGGTGGCCTCAATCGCGTGCTTGATCACGCCGGCCATAAACAAAACATTGCTGTGTTCACTTCCGGCGGCAGCATCACTGCCCTGCTCCACCTGTTGACCCAAATTCCTGCCAGCGAAGCCTTCAAGCTGACTTGGCAAATCGTCAATACCTCGCTCAGCCAACTCAAGTACCGTGGCCGTGAGGTAACCCTGGCTTCCTTCAACAACCATGTGCATTTGCAGTTGTTGAAGACGCCATCGCTGATCACCTACCGATGAGCGTTGGCAACCGCGACCTGCGGGTCGCCGTAACCCACCCTAAAAGGATCGAACCATGACTTCTGTAGCTGATGCCGTTCAAGCAATGAAAGCCAAATTCAACCCAGCCGCTGCTGCCGGCCTGGACCTGGTATTCGGTTTTCGCATTGATGAAGACAAGCACTTCTCGCTGGTAGTCAAAGAGAGCACGTGCGAACTGCTGGAAGGCGAAAACCCGGACGCACAAGTGACTCTGGTGATGGACGGCGAAACCCTGGAAGGCATCGTCAGCGGCGAAACTGACGGCATGCAAGCATTCATGGGCGGCAAGTTGCGCGCTGAAGGCGACATGATGCTGGCCATGAAGCTGAGCGAACTGTTCCCGTCGTAAGCCACACGCAACATTCCGAAACCGAAGCCCCGTGCTTCGGTTTTTTTTTAGCTGTGCTTCACTCAATGCCAATCAAGGGCACTGATTATTCACTAACACGCGTACCTATTAAGGCTGTGCTTGGGGTTACGGCGCATTAGATTAGCGAATGTTGTCAGGTCACAAAAATAAGCAGAAGAGATAAACATGACGCTTACCGACTCATCTACCCGTATCCGTTCTGGCGAAGAGCTCGACGCCAGCCAGATTGATTCTTATCTCAAAGCTCATATTCCGGGGCTTTCGGGGCAGCCGACAATTAGCCAGTTTCCGGGTGGGGCCTCAAACCTGACCTACTTGCTTGAGTACCCGGGCGTCGAGTTGGTCCTTCGCCGCCCGCCGTTCGGCCATAAAGCCAAGTCGGCTCACGATATGGGCCGAGAATTCCGCATTCTCAACCAACTCAAGAACGCGTTCCCGTACTGCCCCAAAGCCTATGCCCATTGCACCGATACCAGCCTGATCGGTTCCGAGTTCTATGTGATGGAACGGGTCAAGGGCATCATTTTGCGCTCAGACCTGCCGCGCGAACTGGCGTTAAGCGCCGACGATACCCGGACCCTGTGCAAGAGCTTTATCGACAAACTGGTCGAGTTGCATCGGGTTGATTACGCCGCCTGTGGTCTGGGCGAACTGGGTAAGCCAGAAGGGTATGTCCAGCGCCAGATATCGGGCTGGAGTGATCGCTATGAAAAAGCCCTGACCCCCGATGCTCCGCTTTGGAAGGAGGTCAAGGCGTGGCTGAACGCCAAGATGCCCGCCGACCATTCAACCCCTGCGATTGTTCATAACGACTTTCGCTTCGATAACGTGATCCTTGATCCGAACAACCCGATGCAGATCATCGGCGTGTTGGACTGGGAACTGACGACCATTGGTGACCCGCTGATGGATTTGGGCAATACCCTCGCCTACTGGATCGAAGCTGACGACCCGGCACCGGTCCAACTGATGCGCCGCCAGCCCAGCAATGCCCCCGGCATGTTGACCCGCCGCGAGTTCGTCGACTACTACGCCGAACGATCAGGGATTCAGGTCGATAATTACGACTTTTACTACACCTACGGGCTGTTTCGTCTGGCCGGTATCGTTCAGCAAATTTACTACCGCTACTACCACGGCCAGACCCAGGACAAACGCTTTGCACCGTTCGTACATATGAACGCACTGCTTGAGCAGATGAGCCTCAAGGTCATCCACCAGTCCAGCCTTTAAGCCCGCGATAAACAGGGAATCAGCATGTCCAAGACTCAATTGTTCGACCTTGACGGCAAAATCGCCTTTGTTTCCGGCGCCAGTCGCGGCATTGGTGAGGCCATCGCCAAGCTTCTGGCCCAGCAAGGCGCCCATGTGATTGTCTCGAGCCGCAAGCTCGAAGGTTGCCAGCCGGTGGCTGAGGCGATCATTGCCAATGGCGGCACCGCGACAGCCATGGCCTGCCACATTGGTGAAATGGAGCAAATCACCCGGACCTTTGCGCGTATTCGCGAAGAGTTTGGCCGCCTCGATATTCTGGTCAACAACGCCGCGACCAACCCTCAGTTTGGCAACGTCCTGGATACTGACCTGGGCGCGTTCCAGAAAACAGTCGACGTGAATATTCGTGGCTACTTCTTTATGTCGGTTGAAGCCGGCAAGCTGATGCGCGAACACGGCGGCAGCATCATCAACGTGGCCTCGATCAACGGTGTCTCGCCGGGGCCATTTCAGGGCATTTACTCAATGACAAAAGCTGCAGTCATCAACATGACCAAGGTGTTTGCCAAGGAATGCGCGGGTTTCGGCATCCGCTGCAATGCGCTGCTGCCGGGCCTGACCGATACCAAGTTCGCCTCGGCACTGGTCAAGAACGACGCCATTCTCAAAGGCGCCTTGCAACAGATCCCGCTCAAGCGCGTGGCCAACCCGAGCGAAATGGCCGGTGCAGTGCTGTATTTGGCCAGCGATGCGTCCAGCTACACCACGGGGGTATCGTTGAATGTAGATGGCGGGTTCTTGTCCTGATCACGCTTGCCCAGAGGTCGATCGGCAGGATGGCGATCGACCTTTGTGTGGCCTTCGATAGTCGAAACATCGTGATTCAACGTGGGGTCGTGCGCCACAGGCTTGATATACGGCTGTAACCCCGTCTTGCGGTTAGCACCAAAAGGCCACGAAACTCTGTGAGCGCCGTCGCCACTCCGCGTGCCGCAGCGACCCAGAATCGGGCCCGCGAGCTTTGCCCGGAAGCGGGCTGGCCAGTGACAAAAGCGGCAGTGGCTTCAATCCCCGCCCCCGACCAATACCCCCACGCCTGATTGAACATTCGGCTTAACCCGCCGTGGAATGTGGCTTCAAGATCAGGAAATTGAAGAGCGTCTACATGGGCATCGTAAACGGCGGTTGCGTGACCAGCCCGAATTACGCTCGCGGCGCCGGCATCGTAACCCTCAATAAGTGGCCCGACATTGGGCATTAGAGATCCTGGAATTGAACTGTTGTAAATCGCGTTGGGTATTGTCGCCAATCCATAAGCCGCAGCTGCCATCAGTGTTCTGGGGGCTCGTGCAGCCAGCGGCGTTTGCCCCCATGACACAGTCGTACCCAGCCCCCGTACAATTTGCTGCCCCACCTCCCTGGAAAACGCCCGTACGTGCCCAATAAAACGTTCCCGGGCCTCGGGATCCCACTCCTGATCAAGGTCCACAGCGCCGCCATTGTTCATGCTGGCAAACCCTCGGTTAGCAGCAACGAATGCTGCGACACCTGCTATCGGGCTCAAGTGCGTCCAATTGCCTAATAATCCCGTAGCCATGTGCCCTAGAGCCAGCCCATCCAGTACCGCCACGACTTGCCTCAGTACGTTATTCAGGACGCGCGTCGGTTGCCGGCCTGCAAACAACAGCAGATCGACCCCCGCCCCAAGTGCGTTGCTTGCGTAGGTCGCCAATGAGTCACGAATGGCAGCCGAGCTTGCCGCCTGCAAGGCCGGGCGAATACGCTCGGAGAAGCGTGCAGCTGCACCGCGAAGCTGCGAGAAGCGATTGACTGGAGCCTCCAAGGCCACTTTCTTCGACGCCGTCCCTTGACTGTCGACATAAGTGACGGGGTTGCCGCGTGCCATCGCGTACAGGTTTAAACCATCAATATCTCCGCCTGGGTCGGCGTTGATCCAGCGCCCCAGCCACGGCGCATAGTAGCGATACCCGTAGTAATACAGCCCGCTGGCATCGCGCTCCTTACCCGAGTAACGAATGGTTTTATACGACGCATCAACCGCGTTTTTCGCCGCCCACCAGGCGGTACCGCCATAGGGGTAATAGGTCTCTTGGCTCAGTACTCGCGCGCTGCCATCCAGCTCCAGCGTGCTGCTGCCCAAGTTGTCCGAAAGAGCAAAGCGTATTTGTTGATTTTCAATGCCCTCAGGGCGGCCTTGTTCCCACTGCAAGATCCGGATCCCGTGCAATGCGCCACAGACAATCACGGTATTCAACCGCTCGCCGGTAGCGCTGTTATGGCGGATTTCAAGACCGGGCAGGTAGCGTACTTCGCTGCGGTGGCTCTGATTTTTGGCCACGCTACGGCGGATTTTTAACACCCGCTGTCCGCTGCTGTCATAGCGATAGGTTTCGTCATCGTCCTCACCGTCAGGGCGTACGACCTGGATGACACGCTGCAACTGATTGCGCACATTCCAGCTGAGCGTCTGCCCCGGCTGCAGTGCCAACTGGTTACCATTTTTATCAAACCCGCTGCCCAACCCCGGTGCCAAACCGGCCGGAATCTGTTCCACGCCGTGGTTGCTGTGAGTCGCGATGTTCATGTGGCGGGTATAACCCGTGGCTTGGGCAGGCAGGTGTCGCAGGGCGCTCAGATTGCCGCTAGCATCGTAGCGATAGTTTTGCCGGTAGTGACGGCTCAGATTGGCCTGGGTCGAGCCAAAAGGCACCGCCTCCAACAGGCCCGACCCGCTGGCAGCGCGGGTACTCTCACGGCCCGTGGCCTCGATCAGTCGGTAAAGGGTGTCATAGCGGTAGGTGTTCTGCGCCTCGGTCCGTGTGTTGTCAAACCACTGCACCGGTTGCGCCGCGTCACTCACGCTCAACACGTTGCCAACACGGTCGTAGGTGTAGGTCAGGTCTTGCAACGGCTCATCGGTCTTGCCTGACCGATAGCTGCGCAAACGCTGCAGGCGCTGATCAAGTGGGTTGTAGTCAAGCTTGCTGACGACGCCATTACCCGCGCGCTCACTCAGCACTTGCCCGGATGCGCTGTATACCCTCTGCTCAACCAGGGTTTGGGCGCTGCCGCGGGCAAGCGTAACGCTCACGTTGGCCAACAAGCCATCCACTGCATAGCCCATACGCTGAAGATTGCCCTTGGCATCAATCTGCTCGTCAAGTTCACCTGAGGCCTGATAACGCCACGTACTGGCATACCCTGCACTGTACTGATGCTCGTCACTGAAGCGGCGTATTTGCTTCGACAGTTGGCCAAGTACATCGTAAGACTCAAAGCGTAAATCACCTGCCGGGTCGACATGGGTGATCAGCCGGCCACAACGGTTGCGCATGGCCTCGCCGGGAGTTGACGACCCATAGATCAACTGCTCGACCACCACGGGGGCGCTTTCGTCACTGGCTTGCTCAGCTACCCCGGTCAGGCGTAACAAATGATCGTATTCGAACGTTTGGCAAGCACCGCGTGAGTCCCAGCGCCGGATCACCTGGCCAGAACTGCCCAGCCAACTGATCCCCTGCCCTTGGTCGACGCTGTCACTCAACAGCAGTCGGCCCGACAGTGAGTAACTCATGCGTTGGTTGGGCCTGACACTCGTGTCGTTTTCATGCAGGGCTGATAAGCGCGGGTCCCATTGCTCCTTGAGCACCCCGAGAGAATTGAACGCGTTTCGGTTGATGCGCGCCTGCACGGCGTTATGAGCGTTTTGACGGTAATAAGCCACTTGGCGAATACTCAACCCGCGTGGGTCGAGCGCTATCAGCGATGGTGTGTGTTGATGTAAAGACGCAGGCATAAGATGTGGTCCTGAACGGCACAATAATTAAAAGTGTAGAGATCAGGTTCCATGCCTCCTGACTAATCAGGGCGTGTTTTGTATCCATATAAGAATGCTTACATCACTTAAAGCGCCTTCAGCGGTTCACTGCTGGTAGCGTCTGACTGTGCGCAGAACTGTGATGTGCAGGGATTCCCAAAGATGCAATGACTGCGGGTACAATCCCCGGCTTTCTCTCTAAACCAAGGGTTGCCAATGTCAGGGCTGGTGATGGTGCTGCGCACATGAAGGTCGTGGTTTTGGCAGGGCCTGAATCCAGTGGCAAAAGCTGGCTCGCGGCGCAGTTGCAGGCTCATTTTGGTGGCGTGTTGGTGGGCGAATATGTGCGCTACTTCATTGAACAGAACCCGCGTGATACTTGCCTGACCGACATTCCGACCATCGCCCGCGGGCAACTCGACTGGGAGGATCAGGCCCGCGCCAGGCAGCCTGAATTGTTGATTCTGGATACTCACTTGTTGAGCAACATACTCTGGAGCCAAACGTTGTTTGGCGACTGCCCGGACTGGCTGGAGCCGCAGTTGCTCAGCCTTCACTACGACCTGCATTTGCTGCTGTCACCCGACGACGTCGAATGGACCCAAGACGGTCAGCGCTGCCAACCGCTGCTGGCCGAACGCCAAGCTTTTTTCAACGCCAGCCGGCAATGGCTCGAACAGCACCAACAACCACTGCAAATTCTGACCGGTGATTGGAAAACTCGACAGCAACAGGCCTTCGCTGCCGTACGGCGTTTACTTACGTAAACCCGCTGAAACACTCACCGGCCCTAAACGTCTTATAAAACTTGGGTTTAAAGCTTTTAAACAAAACTGTAACGAGACTGATACATCTACGCCCTGCGAATCCAGGCGTTAATCCTTAATCCGACTCATATCTGAAACACTTCGCTAAATTGCCTCTGAAAGGGATGTTGTAACTTGCTGTTTTAAAAGCATTGCTGACTAACGGCACAGGTATTGCTCCGTACTGCTTAACGTTTAAATCAACACGAACACACAGCACATTGGCCTGTTGAATAAAGTTCGGAGTCTGCAATGAAATCTGCCGATGCTCTCAAGCCTTTGGTTTATGCCCTCGCCGCATTGATGGCCGCCGCCGCACAAGCGCCGCGCCCTACCGAATGTGATGTTTGCGCAACAACCGATAAAAAGTAGGCCGGGACACACCGAGCACTTTGGCCGCAACGCTCAGGTTATTAGAGTGACGATGCAACACATCGCACAATGCCTGCCGTTCAGCGCGGTGTTTGTAGTCTTCAAGGGTCTCCATGGCTTGCTGAGTCGTAGTGTGAGACTCCAGGCCCAGGTCAGCCGCTTCGATTTGTCGGCCTTCAGCCAGTACCAGGCCACGACGAACCCGGTTGGCAAGTTCGCGAACATTGCCCGGCCAGGCATGATTGCCCATCGCGATCAGGGCGCCCTCACTGAACGAGCGTGGGCGGCGGCCAGTTTCCTGGCTGTAAAAGCGCGCAAAGTGATTGGCCAGCAGGCTCAGGTCGCCATGCAATTCACGCAACGGGATGGTTGATACCTGTAACACGTTGAGGCGGTAGTACAGGTCTTCGCGAAAACGGCCTGATTGAATCGCGGCTTCAAGATCGATATGGGTGGCCGCCAAAACCCGCACATTCACGGCGATCGGTTCACCGCCACCGACCCGTTCAATGTGTTTTTCCTGCAGAAACCGCAAGAGGCTGGCTTGCAACTCCAGCGGCAGGTCGCCGATTTCATCGAGGAACAGCGTGCCACCGTTGGCCGCCTCGATACGCCCGATCTTGCGTTGGTGAGCGCCGGTAAATGCGCCCTTTTCGTGACCAAACAGCTCGGATTGAATCAGATTCTCGGGAATTGACCCGCAATTGATCGCCACAAACGGCTTGTCGTGACGCAGGGACTGATGATGCAACGTTCGCGCAACCAGCTCTTTGCCAGTACCGCTTTCACCCCGGATCAAGATCGGCGATTCGGTGGGGGCGAATTTGCCGAGCAGTTTGCGCAATTCACGCAAGCTGCGGCTATCACCCAGCAGTTCATGCCCCTCGGTCTCGACAAGGTTGACCACATGATCACGCAACCGAGCCATGCCGAAAGCACGACCGAGCGTCACCTCAACCCGTGGCACATCAAAAGGCAAGGTATGGAAATCAAAGAACCACTCGCAGACAAAGTCCCCGACATTTTTGAGTTTCAACACCTCGGGGCTGACGACAGCGATCCATTGAGTGCCACTGCGGTTGATCATTTTTTTCAGTGGGTCGGGCCGCTCCAGGTGCTCAGGCAGCAAACGAAACAAGCCTACGTCACACGGTCGGTCGATCACGGACTCCAGGCTGCAACTGTCTACCGACCAGCCGATACTTTGAAGCCCAGGTAATAACTGGTGACAATCTTCGAAAGGGTCTACTACTAACAGACGCCGAGGTGATGACATTTCAAGCATGGCTAATCCCTCGCGCCATTGGGTAAAAAGAGTTGTAGAAACAAAGTGTTGATATGGGTGAGCGTAACGTTAGCAACTGGATTGGCGGTGACTTGTACCGTTTCTTTATAACGGTAATAGCCAATTAAACTTTGCCAATCCAAGGTGACATCACGCCATTGCAACAACCCTTTAAGCGGATGCAGACAGCCTTTCAGAGTTGATCTAAATCAATGAGGAAAAAAAAAATTAAAAAAGTGACACGCGTGTGTGACCCGAAGCAGGTCTCAGGACATCAGTACAAGTAACCAACCGAACGGTACGCCCAGCCGACGGTTAATCATTTGATGGGCACACATGAGAGAAGACCCTATGAACGCCCCGCTCCGTTTCAACGAAGCACTTTTGATTGCCGGCCACGCCTTTGAACCTTTCCAGTGCGTTGCCTGGGCAGCGCCCGATGGCCAAGGCGAATTGAGCCTCACAGTGATTGACCGCACCAACACCCGTATCGGGCGCAAACAAATCTCGTTGAGCGCGTTGTCTGACGCCACTCAGTTGAAAAACCTGCTGGCCCAGGCCCGTAACGAACTGAGCGACGAGGGCTACGCGCTACAACCTTGGGTAATGCCGGCTTAACAGCCGCCCTACCTGTAGGAGCGAGCTTGCCTCGCGATCTTTTGATCTTTTAAAAGATCGCGAGGCAGTTACCGTTATTCGGTGTCGATATGGCAGTAGTCGATCTGTAAATCCGCGGCCATTTGCTCAGCACGCCCCAGACGAATCGGACCTCGCTCGATATCAATCAACAGGCCCGGACAATCCAGTTTCGGTAACGCCTGCCCTTCTTTTAAACGCCCGTCGGTGACCAACAAAAAACGCTGCTGCTCTTGGGGCAACTGCTTGCGACGCACGCCTAACCAGCGCGAAACCTCCTGCAACGCTTCCCGCAACGGCGTGCCGCCACCCGCACCCAGACTCTGCAACCAGTTATCCAGCGCTTTTGATGCCTTGGCGCCGCTGACGTGCCAGTGCGCAGCGTTACCACTGGCCGTCATCACGGCAACTCGGGCACGTTGGCGGTAGGCGTCTTCAAACAGTTGCGCCAACAAACCTTTGGCATCGCTAAGTGCCTGATGCCGACGGGTTGAGGCCGATGCATCAATCACCACCAGCCACAGTTGCTGGGCAGCACTTTGACGGTTTTTAAAAGCCAGGTCGTCGCGACTCTGCGGACGACCTCGAAGCAGTGTTTGCAGCCAATCAATAGCGCCGCTGTCAGCACGGCGACTGGCGCCCTGGCGCCCCTGCTCAAGGGTGCCCGACTGAGGTTTGGCATCCACCCCCGCCGTTGTACGAGGGCGAATGCCTAAGGCTTTTTTGGCCAGCTCGGCACTTCACGTCGAGCGCCCATGGCTTGCGGCTGTGCAGGCAACTCACCCCACTGGCCCTGGCCTGAACGGCTGGAGCTCCCCGCCGACTGATCCTGGGGTTGAGGCTGCTCGGGGGTTGGCGCCTGAGGCGGCTGTTCGCGGCGACGATGACGCAAGGCGAACTCGGCCACGGCATCAATGTCTTCGAGGCTGATTGCATTCGCCCCCCGCCATGCGGCATGAGCCCTCGCGGCACGCAGCCAGACCAGGTCAGCCCGCATGCCATCCACGCCGGCCGCGAAACAACGTTCAGTAATGATCGCCAGCGAGTCATCGTCCAGCGCAATGCCCTGCAAACTGTTGCGGGCCTGCTGGCAGCGCTGGCGCAACGTGTCTTGTGCCTGTTCCCAGTGCGCGCAAAAACCCTGCGGGTCGCTGTCAAAGGCCAGCCGGCGACGGATGATTTCACTGCGTTCAGCCGGCTGCGGCTGGCCGTTCATGGCCACGTTCAGGCCAAAACGGTCGAGCAATTGCGGGCGTAGTTCACCTTCTTCGGGGTTCATGGTGCCGATCAGCACAAAGCGCGCCGGGTGACGATGGGAAATGCCGTCACGCTCCACCACATTGATGCCGCTGGCCGCGACGTCCAGCAGCACGTCTACTAAGTGATCGGCCAGCAGATTGACTTCATCGACATACAGCACGCCGCCATCAGCCTTGGCCAACACGCCGGGTGAAAACTGCGCCTTGCCCTGGCCCAGCGCAGCGTCCAGATCAAGGGTGCCCACCAGCCGCTCTTCTGTGGCACCTAGCGGTAAGGTGACAAATGGCCCGCTGGCCAACACATCCGCCAGGCCACGGGCCAAAGTCGATTTGGCCATGCCACGCGGGCCTTCGATCAACACACCGCCGATTTTGGGGTCAATCGCCGTCAGGCACAGCGCCAGTTTCAATGAATCCGCGCCAACCACCGCCGACAGCGGGAAATGCGGGGTGTCCGTCATGGGTTGAGCCCTTTCAAAAGTCAGTCTTCTTCAATGTCCAGCAACAGGTTTTCCAGCGCCTCGCGGTAGTCGCCCGGTTCGCTCCAGAGCCCGCGCTGCTGGGCTTCCAGCAGGCGTTCGGTCATGTCGCGCAAGGCATGCGGGTTGTGTTGCTGGATGAAATCACGCGTGTTCGGGTCGAGCAAATAGGCATCGGCGAGCAACGCGTACTGGTGGTCGTCGATCAATTGGGTGGTCGCGTCAAACGCGAACAGGTTGTCGAGCGTCGCTGCCATCTCGAACGCACCTTTGTAGCCGTGACGCTTTACCCCTTCGATCCACTTCGGGTTGGCGGCACGGGAACGAATCACCCGATTCAACTCTTCCTTGAGGGTGCGTACTTTCGGCAAGTCCGGCTGGCTGTGATCGCCATGGTAACTGGCCGCAGTTGTACCGCTCAGGCTCTCGACGGCCGCCAGCATACCGCCCTGGAACTGGTAATAGTCGTTGGAATCGAGCAAGTCATGCTCACGGTTGTCCTGGTTCTGCACCACCGCCTGCACCTGGCTCAAGCGCTGGGCGAACTGCCCGCGGGCGGCCGTGCCTTCATCGGCGCCACCGTAGGCGTAGCCGCCCCAATTGAGGTAAACCTCTGCCAGATCTTCGCGGCTTTGCCACAGGCGCCCGTCAATCGCGTTTTGCACACCAGCGCCATAGGCACCCGATTTGGCGCCGAAAATACGCCAGCCCGCCTGCCGCGCTGCAAGTTCCGGGGCCAGGCCGTCCCGCTCAAGCTGTTCGCGTTCGCTGCGCACTTTGGCGGCCAGCGGGTTAAGGTCATCCGGTTCATCCAGCGCAGCCACCGCCTGAACCGCCGCGTCAAACAGACGGATCAGGTTGGCAAAAGCGTCCCTGAAGAACCCCGAGACCCGCAGGGTCACGTCTACCCGAGGTCGGTCGAGCAAGCTGGCCGGCAAAATCTCGAAGTCATCGACGCGCTGGCTGCCCGTGGCCCAGACCGGGCGCACGCCCATCAGCGCCATGGCCTGGGCGATGTCATCGCCGCCTGTGCGCATGGTAGCCGTGCCCCACACCGACAACCCCAGTTGGCGCAAGTGATCGCCATGGTCTTGCAGGTGGCGTTCAAGAATCAGGTTGGCGGACTGAAAGCCAATCCGCCACGCAGTGGTCGTCGGTAGATTACGCACATCGACCGAAAAGAAGTTGCGCCCGGTGGGCAGTACATCCAGACGCCCGCGACTCGGGGCGCCACTGGGCCCGGCAGGCACGAAACGCCCGCTCAGGGCATCCAGCAAACCTTGCATCTCCGCCGGGCCACACGCGTCCAGGCGCGGCGCGACCACGTCCAGCAAAGCATCAAAAATCGAGCGCACTTCAGCCCATTGCGCGTTGCCCGGCAACTGCAAGCCGCCGTCTAATGCTTGCTCGATTAACTGTGCAGCGTACAACTCAAGACGCTCACGGGTGTCGCCTGCGGTGCGCCACAGCGCCTCGCTGACGGCTTGCAACTGCGGCGGCTGACGCTGGGTCCAGGGTTCGGCCAGCGCACAGTCCAGCGGGTCGAAACCCAGTTCAAAGGCTTTGGCCAATGCCCGCAACAGGCTTGATTGGGCGCCACGGCCATCGCCACGGGGGATGCGCAGCAACGCCAGCAAGGTGTCGATACGCAGTCGCCCGGCCGGGGATTCGCCGAAAATATGCAGCCCGTCGCGGATTTGCGACTCTTTGAGGTCGCACAAATAGGTGTCCAGACGCGGCAACCAAATAGCCGCATCGGCGTCGCTGTCGAGGTTGTCGTCCAGTTGCAGCTCGCGATCAATGTGGGTGTCGCGTACCAGCTTGAGAATATCGCCCTGCAATTCGCGGGCGCGGCGCGGGTCGAGCAACTGCGCCTCGTAATATTCATCGGCCAGCAGTTCCAGATCACGCAGCGGGCCATAGGTTTCGGCGCGGGTCAGCGGCGGCATCAGGTGGTCGATGATCACCGCCTGGGTGCGCCGCTTGGCCTGTGCGCCCTCGCCCGGGTCGTTGACAATAAACGGGTAAACATTGGGCAGCGGGCCGAGTATCGCATCCGGCCAGCAGTGTTCAGACAGGCCGACGCCTTTGCCCGGCAACCACTCCAGATTGCCGTGTTTGCCCACGTGCACCACGGCATGGGCGCCATAGGTGTGGCGCAACCAGAAGTAAAACGCCAGATACCCGTGCGGCGGCACCAGATCCGGGTCGTGATACACCGCACTGGCGTCCACCTGATAACCACGGGCAGGCTGAATACCGACAAAGGTCAAACCAAAACGCAGCCCGGCAATCATCATGCGGCCACTGCGAAACATCGGATCGCTGTGCGGTGTGCCCCAGCGCTCGTTCACGGCCTGGCGATTGGCTTCGGGCAACTGATTGAACATTGCCCAGTATTCATCCAGGCCCAGACTCTGATGGCAAGGCCGCAGGTCAAGGCTGTCCAGATCGTTGCTGACCCCGCCCAATAGCGCTTGAATCAACGCTGTGCCCGACGCTGGCAAGTCGTCTTGCAGCAGATAACCCTGAGCCTGCAACGCGCGCAAAATATTCAACGCCGCCGCCGGAGTATCAAGCCCCACGCCATTACCAATGCGCCCGTCTCGGGTCGGGTAGTTGGCGAGAATCAGGGCAATGCGTTTTTGCGCGTTGGGTACGCGGGCCAGTTCAACCCAGCGGCGTGCCAGCTCAGCAACAAAGTCCATACGCTCGGGCTGCGCGCGGTAGCACACCACGTCTGACTGGCTGCGCTCACTGCGCCAGGCCAGGTCCTTGAAGCTGATGGGGCGGCTGATAATTCGCCCATCCAGCTCGGGCAAGGCAATGTGCATCGCCAAGTCCCGCGGGCCCAGGCCTTGCTCGCTGTCGCGCCAGCCGGGTTCATTGTCTTGAGCGCAAATCGCCTGAATCACCGGGATATTGCGCCGGAACGGTCGCAGATGCGGCGCTTCCGGGCTGGATTGGGCAAAACCGGTGGTATTCAAAATGACCCCGGCGTCGACCTCATCGAGCAGGTCTTGTACCACCGCCAAGCAGCCCGGTTCTTTAAGGCTGGCCACCGCCATTGGCAATGGATTAAGCCCGGCCGCCTGTAAGCGCTGGCAAAACACATCGACAAATGCGGTATTGGCCGCCTGCAAGTGCGAGCGATAGAACAATAACGCCGCTACCGGCTGCCCGGCCTGCCAATCGGCTTGCCAGTGGGCAAGTTCGGCGCTGCCGTGCTGCGGGTGGTAGATGGCCGTTCGCGGCAAGGTCTGTGGCTCGCCCCACGGATAATCGCGCCCCAGCCACAGGCTGGCCAGGCAACGATAGAGTTGCAGCGCGTTTGCCCGCCCACCCTGGCGTAAAAAGTGCCACAGGCGTTCGGCGAGCTCGGCGGGTACGGTGCTCAACGCGCTGAGCTCCGGGTCGGGACGGTCATCGCCCGGCACCAGAATCAAAGTCACGCCGCGTTCGGCCAACTGCATCAACCGCTCGATGCCATAGCGCCAGTAACCAATCCCGCCGTGCAATGACAGCAGAATCACTTTGGCGTGTTGCAGCACCTGATCGACATACAAATCGACCGAGCCGTGGTTTTGCACCTGCATCGGGTTAGCCAGACGCAGGCTTGGATAATCTTCAGGCAACTGCTGCGCGGCGTCCGCGAGCAGTGCCAGGCTTGAATCACCGCTGCACAGGATCACCAGCTCGGCGGGGGTCTGGCCTAGGTCGGCAATGTTGTCGTCCGATACAAAGCCACCGGGCTGGGTCCTGAGCAAATGCATGGTTTAAGCGCCCAACGCTGTACGCAGTGCGGACTCAAGCAAGGCTGCGTCCAGGTCCTGACCGATCAGCACCAGTTTGGTGGTGCGTGCTTCGTCACTGCCCCAGGCGCGGTCGAAGTGCTTGTCAAAACGCGTGCCCACGCCCTGGATCAGCAAACGCATCGGTTTGCCAGGAATGGCAGCAAAGCCCTTAACCCGCAGGATGTCGTGTTTGACGACCAGCTCGGTGAGCGCATCCAGCAGCAGGCGCTCTTCTGCTTGCGGCAGCTCGATGGAGATCGAGTCAAAGGCGTCGTGGTCGTGATCGTCGTGGTCATCATCGCCATCGTGGTGATGGTCGTGATGGCTGTGGCGGCTGTCGATATGGTCTTCAGAACCAGCGCCCAGGCCCAGCAGCACGTCCAGCGGCAGGCGACCGCTGCTGGCTTCGATGATTTTTACCGCCGGTGGCAGTTCTTCAGCGACTTCTGCACGTACTTTGGCCAGGTCTTCGGGGTTGATCAAGTCGGTTTTGTTGAGGATCACCAGGTCTGCGCTGGCCAGTTGGTCAGCAAACAGTTCGTGCAATGGCGATTCGTGGTCCAGGTTGGGGTCGAGTTTGCGCTGGGCGTCGACCTGGTCCGGGAAGGCGGCGAAGGTGCCACGGGCAACGGCCGGGCTGTCAACCACGGTGATGACCGCGTCAACGGTGCAGGCGCTGCGGATTTCTGGCCACTGGAAGGCTTGAACCAACGGTTTTGGCAGGGCCAGGCCCGAAGTTTCGATGAGGATGTGGTCGATGTCGCCGCGACGGGCAACCAGTTCGCGCATGACCGGGAAGAACTCTTCCTGCACGGTGCAGCACAGGCAGCCGTTGGCCAACTCGTACACGCGGCCGTTGGCTTCTTCTTCGGTGCAACCGATGGAGCATTGCTTGAGGATTTCACCGTCGATGCCCAACTCGCCGAATTCGTTGACGATCACGGCAATGCGACGACCTTGAGCGTTGTCCAGCATATGGCGCAGCAAGGTGGTTTTGCCCGAGCCAAGAAAGCCGGTAACGATAGTGACGGGGGTTTTGGCCAGTGTTTTCATCGGATGCCCTTTGGCAAAGCGGCGGGCATACGGGACGAGAACCGCCCGGTGTGTGCGGTTACTCTTCGCCACCGGATCACCCCGCCCGGTTGAAGTAAGAATCTGGTACGAGGCAGGTCTCCTGGCTCACGGCTGGAAGTCCGCCAGCGGCTGACCTCTGCCCTGCGCCTTCCCGCTGAATCAGCAGTGGCCTGGCAGGGTTATTGACCGTTTACAGTTGCGGGGGCAGCCGCGGCATACCGCGTTCCCGTCTTAGCTTCGCGTTGCGAAGAACCTCGAAGGTGCAAGGCTACGCAGTGCTTTGTAACAGGTCAATGTTGAGCGACTTATCCACTCCCACAATCGAGTTGGTCATACGTACCTGACTGCGCGACAATTGCCGCCTTTTTTCAGCCGACCCCGGTTCCAAGGATTTGCTCATGTCGTTGCCCCGCCCTACCCAGGTTCTGATCATTGGCTACGTGTGGCCCGAGCCACGCTCATCGGCGGCGGGCGGACACATGATGCAAATCATCGAGAGCTTCTTGCAGGAAGGCTGGCACATCACCTTCAGCAGCCCCGCCGGGATTGGCGAACACAAGGCTGATCTGGCGGCCCTGGGCATTGCTGAGGTTGCTATCGAGCTGAATAACAGCAGCTTTGATGCCTTTATCAGTGAACTGGCCCCGGATATCGTGCTGTTTGACCGTTTCATGATGGAGGAACAGTTCGGCTGGCGTGTCGAAAAACACTGTCCGAATGCTCTGCGGGTGCTTGAAACCTCAGACCTGCAAAGCCTGCGTGATGCTCGCCATCTGCAACTCAAGGCTCACTTAAAGGATCATCCCGAGCAGGATGACTTCAGCCGCCTGTTTGCGCCCTCGCCCGTGCAGACCTTCGAACACATGGCCGATGCCGATCTGGCGCAGCGAGAAATAGCCGCCATCTATCGCAGCGACCTGAACCTGATGATCTCCGAATACGAGATTGATCTGCTGGTCGAGCAATTCCACGTGCCCGCCGCCTTGTTGCACTGGTGCCCGTTGATGGTTGACAAGGTGCCGACCGAGTTCGTGCCGTTTGAGCAACGCCAGCACTTCTTGAGCATTGGCAACTTTCGCCATGCGCCCAACTGGGACGCAGTGCTATGGATGAAAACTCAGGTCTGGCCGCTGATTCGCCAACAGTTGCCCGATGCCCAGTTGCATATCTACGGTGCCTACACGCCGCCCAAAGCCACGGCCTTGCATAACCCAAAGCAAGGTTTCCACGTGTTGAACTGGGCTGAGGACGCGCTGGCGGTGATGAGCAGCGCCCGCATCTGCCTCGCGCCGCTGCGCTTTGGCGCCGGAATCAAAGGCAAAATTGCCGACGCCATGCTGTGCGGTACGCCCAACGTGACGACCCCGATCGGCGCCGAAGGCATGCACGGTGACATGCCGTGGGCCGGGGCCATTGAACAAAGCGCCAGTGCCATTGCTGCCGCCGCGGTTGAGCTGTATCAAAACCCGCAGGCCTGGCAAAACGCCCAGCAAAACGGCCAGACATTGCTCCAGGCGCGCTATCTGCAAAGCGACCATGGCCCGGCGCTGGTGCAACGGATCAACGCGTGCCGCGCCGACCTTGAGCAGCATCGGCGCAACAACTTCACCGGCGCCATGCTGCGTCATCACCAGCATAAAAGTACGCAATACATGTCGCAGTGGATCGAGGCGAAAAACAGCGCCAGGCCACTCACCTCATAAGTCGGGTGCAAGGCGCCGACGCAGCAAGTAAGTGTCCATGATCCAGCCTTTGCGCTGCCTCGCGGCTTCACGGGTGTGTTTGATCTGCTCGCACACGTCGGCGAGCTTGCCGGCAATCAGGATTTCATCGGCGGTGCCCAGGTAGGCGCCCCAATAGATGTCGAGGTTTTCCTGGGTAAACGCCTGAAACGCGCAGTGGGCATCGAGCATCACCACCACGTTGTCCAGGTCTGCGGCGGTCAGTCGTCGCCCGGTGGTGATACGAATCGGCTGGCCAATACCGTTCAAGGGCACGCGATGGCGCGCCGCCAATGCCTGCACACTGCTGATGCCGGGGATCACTTCGTAATCAAAGCCGGTACAGCCATTCGCCCGCACCCGCTCAAGAATACGCAGCGTACTGTCATACAAACCCGGCTCGCCCCATAACAGAAATGCCCCCGACTCGCCCTCGGCCAGTTCATCTTCAATCAGGCGCTGGAACACTTCGGCGCGCTGCTCATGCCAGTCTTCCACGCCCTGGGTGTAGGAAGGCGTCGAGCTATCACGCTGCGGATCACTGACCTGCACCACGCGGTAGGCGGGTTCGCGGATATAACGTTCGCAGATTTCCAGGCGCAGGCGCACCAGATCTTCAGTGGTCTGGCCTTTATCCAGCACAAAAAATACCGATGCGCGGTTGAGGGCGTTAATCGCCTGGACGGTGATGTGCTCCGGGTCACCCGCGCCGATGCCGATCAGTAACAGTGTTTTCATTGAACGAGGCCCTTTGCGTACAGATCGTCGCCTCAATTGCGACGGAGTAATAACCGTAGCTGGTAGGAATTTAGATAAGGCGGCATGATCGCCCCATAACAATCCGAATAAGCGCGAAATCATGACGCGACTCGCCAGAGCTACCGACCCTTCCTACGAACTGATGGACGACCATAACGGCTTGTCGATCATTTATCGCCAGCATGGCTTCCCCTGCCCCTTGGTCCGCTGGCACTTCCACAAGGAATACGAGCTGCACCTGATTATGGCCAGCAGCGGCAAAGTATTTGTCGGCGACTATATCGGCAATTTTTACCCTGAAACACTGTTTCTGACCGGGCCCAACCTGCCCCACAACTGGATCAGCCAGGTGGGCGAGGATGAAGTGGTGCCCTTGCGCGACATGCTGGTCAACTTCACGGATGAAATGCTCGAAAACGCGAGCACCGTGTTCACCGAGCTGAAAGCCCTGACGCCGATGCTTGAGCGGGCGCAGTACGGTATCGAGTTTCGTTGCGCTAAAACCATTCGCCGGGCGGTCGACCTGATGCAGGCCATTGCTGACGCCACCGGAACCACACGCCTGGGGCATTTTTTGATCCTGCTGCAGTTGCTGGCCGACTGCGACGATTATCAGCTGTTGTCTGGCGTGACGGCAGGGCACTTGGCTGACGAGCAGACCATCGACCGTACCAACCGCGCCGTTGATTATATTTTTACTCACTACGCCCGCGAGCTGCCCCTGGAAGAAGTGGCCGCGTACATGGGCATGAAACCGACCTATTTCTCGCGGGTGTTCAAACAGGCCACCGGGCGTTGTTTTATCGAGTTTGTGAACCGTTTGCGCATCAGCAAATCCTGCGAGCTGCTGGCCGACGGCGAAAAAGCCGTCACCGACGTCTGTTTTGAGTCGGGGTTCAACAATATTTCCAACTTCAATCGGCGTTTTCAGCAGCTCAAAGGCATGACTCCATCACACTATCGGCGCCTTGCCGTCCAGCGTTTAACCGAGCAAAACCAGCCGCTGCCGGGTGAGCGTCAGCGCAGTGCAAAATAGTATCGGTTCAAGTGTTTCCAAAGCTTTGTCACGACGGTGATTGAGGGCTGTAATCAGCCCACGTGCAGGTCTCTGGGCCGGCAGCTATAAAAACAATAACCGTCCTTCAAAAGCCGCCTGGCCGATGAAGAGGAGTGCTCAATGAATATTCCTGTCAAAGCGTTATGTGTGGCGACTTGCATGACCCTCAGCGGCATCGCCTTGGGCGCGCAAACCCTGACCATCGCCACGGTCAACAACAGCGACATGATCCGTATGCAAAAGCTCGCGAAAACCTTCGAGAGCGAACACCCCGATATCAAGCTCAACTGGGTCGTACTCGAAGAGAACGTCCTGCGTCAGCGCCTGACCACCGATATTGCGACCCAGGGCGGCCAGTTCGACGTACTGACCATTGGCATGTACGAAGCCGCACTGTGGGGCGCCAAAGGCTGGCTTGAACCCATGACCGACCTGCCCGCCACGTATGCCATCGAAGACGTGTTCCCGTCAGTGCGTGACGGTTTGTCAGTCAACGGCACGCTCTACGCCCTGCCGTTTTACGCCGAAAGCTCCATGACCTATTACCGCACCGACCTGTTCAAAGAGGCAGGTCTGACCATGCCTGAGCACCCGACCTGGGAACAGATCGCAGGCTTTGCCAAACAACTGAACAAACCCGATAAAGAGCAATACGGCATTTGTCTGCGCGGCAAAGCGGGTTGGGGCGAGAACATGGCTCTGATCGGCACCGTGGCCAACGCCTATGGCGCGCGCTGGTTCGATGAGAAGTGGCAGCCAGAATTTACCGGCCCTGAATGGAAGAACGCCCTGAACTTCTACGTCAACACCATGAAGGAGTCCGGCCCTCCGGGCGCGACCAGCAACGGTTTCAACGAAAACCTGGCGCTGTTCAACAGCGGTAAATGCGCGATCTGGGTTGACGCCAGCGTCGCCGGGTCATTTGTTACTGACAAGTCCCAGAGTAAAGTTGCTGACCATGTCGGCTTTACCTTTGCCCCGCAGCAAGTCACCGACAAAGGCAGCGCCTGGCTTTACTCCTGGGCACTGGCCATTCCTACCAGTTCCAAAGCCAAAGACGCCGCAAAAACCTTCAGCACCTGGGCAACGTCCAAGGAGTACGGCGCTTTAGTGGCGGAAAAAGACGGCATCGCCAACGTGCCGCCGGGCACGCGCAACTCGACCTACACCGACGCCTACCTGCAAGCCGCGCCGTTTGCCAAAGTCACGCTGGAATCGCTCAAAGCCGCCAACCCCAAAGACCCGACCCTCAAGCCTGTGCCTTATGTGGGCATTCAGTTGGTGACGATCCCTGAGTTCCAGGCCATCGGCACCCAGGTCGGCAAATTGTTCTCGGCGGCGCTGATTGGCCAGACCACAGTGGACCAAGCGCTGGCGGCCGCCCAGCAATCCACTGAGCGCGAAATGAAACGTGCGGGCTATCCAAAATAGTCGACCCAACGCCAAAAACTTGTGGGAGCGGGCTTGCTCGCGATACAGGCAACTCGGCACACCTGATTCACTGAGGTGGTGCGATCGCGAGCAAGCCCCCCCCACAAACGCTTTGCGTTATTTTTCAGGTACTTACCATGACAACTTCGACTGTTACGACAGCGATTGACGCTCCGCCGCAGGTGCGTAAATCACGGCTGCTCAACCCCGGCTGGTTTCTGGTCTCACCCTCCGTGGCGCTGTTGCTACTGTGGATGATCGTGCCGCTGGGCATGACCCTGTACTTTTCGCTGATCCGCTACAACTTGCTCTACCCCGGCGAAAACCAGTTTGTCGGGCTGGAAAACTTCACCTACTTCCTGACCGACTCGGGCTTTTTGCCGGGCGCCACCAACACCTTGCTGCTGGTCGGCAGCGTGCTGTTGATCAGCGTGGTCTTTGGGGTGTTGATCAGTGCCCTGCTGGAAGCCACTGAGTTCATGGGCCGCGGCATTGTCCGGATATTGCTCATTTCACCCTTTTTCATCATGCCCACGGTGGGCGCGCTGATCTGGAAGAACCTGATTTTCCACCCGGTATCCGGGATTCTCGCGGCCGTCTGGAAGTTCTTCGGCGCCCAGCCGATTGACTGGCTGGCGCATTACCCGCTGCTGTCGATCATCATCATTGTTTCGTGGCAGTGGTTGCCGTTCGCCATTTTGATCCTGATGACCGCCATGCAGTCGCTGGACCAGGAGCAAAAAG
This sequence comes from Pseudomonas sp. FSL R10-1350, assembly GCF_009600525.1. Taxonomy (NCBI): domain Bacteria; kingdom Pseudomonadati; phylum Pseudomonadota; class Gammaproteobacteria; order Pseudomonadales; family Pseudomonadaceae; genus Pseudomonas; species Pseudomonas sp. FSL R10-1350. Next base: position 133,005 of record NZ_WIVR01000003.1, on the reverse strand, counting down.
AAGCCGCCCGCCTCGATGGCGCAGGGCCGATTGCGATTTTCTGGCACCTGACCCTGCCGCATCTGGCTCGCCCGATTGCCGTGGTGGTGATGATTGAAACCATCTTCCTGCTGTCGGTGTTCGCCGAAATCTTCACCACCACTAACGGCGGCCCCGGCTACGCCTCGACCAACCTTGCCTACCTGATCTACAACCAGGCACTGGTGCAGTTCGACGTCGGCATGGCGTCGGCCGGTGGGTTGATCGCCGTGGTTATCGCCAACATCGCCGCCATTATTCTGGTGCGCATGTTGGGTAAAAACCTGACAGACAAGTCGTGAGGATCACGTGATGACACTCCAACAATCCCGCCGTCTGCAAAGCGTGCTGCTCGGCACCCTGGCCTGGGCCATCGCGATCATGATTTTCTTCCCGATCTTCTGGATGGTGCTGACCAGCTTCAAGACCGAACTCGACGCGTTTGCCTCGCCGCCGCAGTTTATCTTCACCCCGACGCTGGAAAACTACCTGCACATTGAGCAGCGCAGTGGCTACTTTCACTTTGCCTGGAACTCGGTGGTGATCTCGTTCACCGCGACCATCTTGTGCATGTTGATCGCGATCCCGGCCGCCTACTCCATGGCGTTCTACGAGACCAAGCGCACCAAAGGCACGCTGCTGTGGATGCTCTCCACCAAGATGTTGCCGCCGGTGGGCGTGCTGATGCCGATTTACCTGCTGGCCAAAAGCTTCAGCCTGCTCGACACCCGTGTCGCGCTGATCATCATCTACACCTTGATCAACCTGCCGATTGTGGTCTGGATGATTTACACCTACTTCAAGGACATCCCCAAAGACATCCTCGAAGCCGCCCGGCTGGACGGCGCCACTCTGTGGCAAGAGGTGATTCGCGTGCTGCTGCCCATCAGCAAGGGTGGCCTGGCGTCGACCTTATTGCTGTCGCTGATTCTGTGCTGGAACGAAGCCTTCTGGTCGCTGAACCTGACGTCCTCCAGCGCTGCACCGCTGACCGCCCTGATCGCCTCTTATTCAAGCCCTGAAGGGTTGTTCTGGGCCAAATTGTCGGCCGTCTCGACCCTGGCCTGCGCGCCGATCCTGATTTTCGGCTGGATCTGCCAGAAGCAACTGGTGCGCGGCTTGTCTTTCGGCGCTGTTAAATAAAAATAACGACTGGAGGCTCATCATGGCCAACCTGAAAATCAAGAATTTGCAAAAAGGTTTCGAAGGGCTGTCGATCATCAAGGGCATTGACCTTGAAGTGAATGACCGGGAATTCGTGGTGTTTGTCGGCCCGTCGGGCTGCGGTAAATCGACCCTGCTGCGCCTGATTGCCGGGCTTGAAGAAGTCACCGGCGGGACCATCTCCCTGGACGGACGTGACATCACCGAAGTCAGCCCGGCCAAGCGTGACCTGGCGATGGTGTTCCAGACCTACGCGCTGTACCCGCACATGACCGTGCGCAAGAACATGTCGTTTGCGCTGGATCTGGCGGGCGTGCCCAAAGCCGACGTCGAGAAAAAGGTCAACGAAGCGGCGCGCATCCTTGAACTGGCGCCCTTACTTGAGCGCAAGCCCAAGCAGTTATCTGGCGGGCAACGCCAGCGCGTGGCCATTGGCCGGGCGATTGTGCGCAACCCGAAGATTTTCCTGTTTGACGAACCGCTGTCCAACCTGGATGCGGCACTGCGAGTGCAAATGCGCCTGGAACTGGCGCGCCTGCATCAAGAACTGCAAGCCACCATGATTTACGTGACCCACGATCAGGTCGAAGCCATGACCCTGGCCGATAAGGTGGTGGTGCTCAACGCCGGTAAAATCGAACAGGTCGGCTCGCCGCTGGAGCTGTATCACCACCCGGTCAACCTGTTTGTCGCAGGCTTTCTCGGCACGCCGAAAATGGGCTTTTTGAAAGGCAAAATCAGCCGCCTCGATAGCCAGGGCTGCGAAGTCGCGCTGGATGCGGGCACGCGCATTCAACTGCCTTTAATCGGCCCTTCGCTGAGCCTGGGCAGTGAGGTGACACTGGGCATTCGCCCCGAGCACCTGAACCTGGCCAAGCCCGGGGACTGCACCCTGACGGTCACCGCTGACGTCGGTGAGCGCCTGGGCAGCGACACCTATTGCCATGTGATCACTGCCTGTGGCGAACCCCTGACCATGCGTATTCGCGGTGATATGGCGAGCCAGTACGGCGAGCAATTGCACCTGCATCTGGACAGTGAACATTGCCATTTATTTGATGCCCAAGGGCTGGCCATAAGCCGTTCCTTGCGTGCTGCTGCCTGACTCTGACGCGCTTTTTTTGAGATCGCACCCATGAAATTGAACCGTCGTAACCTCGACAACCTGACCTCACAAGTGGCCAAGCCAACCTACCTCGACAGCGACACGCAGCACGGCATCGCGCATTTCGGGGTCGGCGGCTTTCACCGCGCGCATCAGGCGTTTTATACCGATGCGCTAATGAATGAAGGGCGCGATCTGGACTGGAGCATCTGCGGCATCGGCCTGCGCCCCGAAGACCGTAAAGTGCGTGATGACCTGGCAGGCCAGGACTACCTCTATACCTTGTTCGAACTGGGCGACAGCGACGACACGCAAAGCCGCATCATCGGCTCGATCAGCAACATGCTGCTGGCCGAAGACAGCATCCAGGCGGTGATCGACAAACTGGCCAGCCCGCACATCCGCATCGTCTCGCTGACCATCACCGAAGGTGGCTACTGCATCGACGACAGCACCGGCGAATTTATGGCTCATCTGCCGCAGATTCAGCAGGACCTGGCCCAGCCGCACGCACCGCGCACGGTGTTTGGCGTGTTGTGTGCCGCCCTCGCCCAACGCCGCGCCAACCACACCCCGGCCTTTACCGTAATGTCGTGCGATAACCTGCCGCATAACGGCAATGTGGCCCGTAAAGCCCTGCTGGCCTTCGCCGCGTTGAGCGACCCGGATTTGCACGACTGGATCGCCGCCAACGTCAGCTTCCCCAATGCAATGGTCGATCGCATTACGCCCATGACCAGCAACGCCCACCGTTTGCAACTGCACGACCAGTTGGGCATCGACGATGCCTGGCCGGTGGTGTGCGAGCCGTTTATTCAATGGGTGCTGGAGGACAAGTTCAACAACGGCCGCCCCGCCTGGGAAACGGTGGGCGTGCAGCTCACCGACGACGTCACGCCCTATGAAGAAATGAAGATCAAACTGCTCAACGGCAGCCATCTGGCGCTGACATACCTGGGCTTTTTGAAGGGTTATCGCTTCGTCCACGACACCATGAACGACCCGCTGTTTGTGGCGTACATGCGCGCCTACATGGACGAAGACGTCACCCCGCAACTCGCCCCCGTGCTGGGCATTGACCTTACGACCTACAAAAACACGCTGGTGCAGCGCTTCTCCAATCAGGCGATTGCCGACCAATTGGAGCGCGTGTGCTCTGACGGCTCGTCGAAATTCCCCAAATTCACCGTGCCGACGATCAATCGCCTGATTGCCGACGGCGCTGAATTGAAGCGTGCCGCCCTGGTGGTCGCGGCGTGGGCGTTGTACCTCAAGGGGGTTGATGAAACCGGGCAAACCTATGCCATTCCGGACCCGCGCGCAGAGTTCTGCCAGGCGTTGGTGGCTGATGACGAACTGATCGTGCAGCGCCTGCTGGGGGCTGAGGAGATTTTTGGCACGGTGATCCCGCAGTCGGCCGAGTTTGTGGCGGCCTTTGAGTGGTGCCTCAACAGTTTGCGTGAAGTGGGCGTGAGCGGGACGCTGGAGAGTCTGGCGCGGCTGTAAAAGCGCCTATCCCCCCCACCCTCGTCCGCGATCACACGTACTGCAAGGCCAAGCTTCTATGAAACATCTATATCTGGGCATCGATTGCGGCACCCAGGGCACCAAAGCCCTGGTCCTCGACAGCCAGTCCGGCCAGGTGCTGGGGTTGGGGGCTGCCGCTCACACATTAATCCAGGGCGAAAACGGCCGTCGCGAGCAAGACACCGAGCAATGGCTTGAGGCCTTGCAGATCGCCACCCGTCAGGCCCTGGACAACGCCGGGGTCAGCGGCCTGCAGATTCAGGGCATCGGCGTTAGCGGCCAACAGCACGGGCTGGTATTGCTCGACGCAGACGGTAATGTCCTGCGCCCGGCCAAACTCTGGTGTGACACCGAGTCCAGCGACGAAAACCAACAATTGCTGGACTGGCTGGGCGGTGATACCGGTTCGCTGGAACGCTTGGGGCTGGTGATTGCACCGGGTTATACCGTGTCCAAATTGCTCTGGACACGCCGTCACCATCCGCAGGTGCTTGAACAGACCGCGCATATTCTGCTGCCCCACGACTACCTGAACTTCTGGCTGACGGGGCGCTATTGCAGTGAATACGGCGACGCTTCCGGCACCGGCTATTTCAATGTGCGAACCCGCCAGTGGGATTACGGCATCTTGTGCCACATCGACCCCAGCGGGCGTCTGGAACAGGCACTGCCGCAGTTGCTGGAGCCCCATCAAGCGGTCGGCACACTGCGCCCGCACGTCGCCCACTTGCTGGGCCTCAACCCGAATGCCGTGGTGTCCAGCGGAGGCGGCGACAACATGCTGGGCGCCATCGGTACGGGCAATATCAGCCCCGGGATCATCACCATGAGCCTCGGCTCTTCGGGCACCGTGTACGCATTTGATGCGCAAGCGCAGATCAGCCCGTATGCCTCTGTGGCGAGCTTTTGTTCCTCCAGCGGCGGCTGGCTGCCGCTGATTTGCACCCTTAATCTGACCAACGCCACCAGCGCTGTTCGTGAATTGTTCGGGTTGTCCGTCGAGGCCTTTAATACGCTGGCCAGCCAAGCCCCGATTGGCGCCGACGGGATCAGCATGCTGCCGTTTTTGAACGGTGAACGGGTGCCCGCCCTGCCCCATGCCACCGGCAGTGTTCAGGGCCTGACCCTGACCAATATGACCCAGGCCAATCTGTGCCGCGCCGCCATCGAAGGCACCACCTTTGGTTTGCGTTACGGCCTGGATTTATTGCGCCGTAACGGCCTGCAAAGCCAGGCCATTTGTCTGGTTGGCGGCGGCTCCAAAAGCGCACTGTGGCGCCAGATGGTGGCCGACATCATGAACACCCCGGTGGTCTGTACCGAGCAAAGCGAAGCGGCGGCACTGGGGGCCGCCATTCAGGCGGCATGGTGTGTCAGCGCAGGTGCCGAGACCCTTGAAGACCTCTGCCAACGTTGCGTGCGCCTAGAGTCAAACAGTCAGACAGACCCCGACCCGACCCATGTCCTCGCCTATGAACAGGCTTATCAGCGCTACCGAGAGCAGGTAAGCGCCTTAACCGAGTGAGACTTATGTACCTGGTATGCGGTGAAGCGTTATTTGATTTTTTTGCCCAGGCGGACACCGCCGGCTTGCCGAATAAAGTCGGGTTTAATGCGATTGCCGGCGGTTCGCCCTTCAACGTGGCCGTGGGCTTGCGCCGACTGGGCGTCGAAGCCGGGCTGTTTGCCGGGCTTTCCACGGACTATCTGGGCAAACGCCTGAAACAGGTCCTGCTCAACGAAGGCGTGGCGGATCAGTATTGGTGGGAGATCGATGCACCCACCACCCTGGCCATGGTCGCGCTGGATGCCAATGGCGTGCCCAACTACAGCTTTCGCGGAGAAGGCTGTGCCGACCGGCAACTGCACGTGCAGCACCTGCCAACGTTGGGGCCGCAGATACGTGGTGTGCACGTCGGCTCGTTCTCGCTGGTGGTGCAACCGATTGCCGATACGTTGCTGGCCTTGGTGCAACGCGAAAGCGGCAAGCGCCTGATCAGCCTTGACCCTAACGTGCGGCTCAACCCTGAGCCTGATATCGAGGTGTGGCGCCAGCGGATCAAACAACTGATCCCCTATGCTGACCTGATAAAAGTCAGCGATGAAGACCTTGAGTTGCTGTATCCGGGACAAGACCCGGAGCAGATCGCGCAATCCTGGTTGAGTCAGCGTTGTCAGTTGGTGTTTTTGACCCGGGGTGCCCAGGGCGCAAGTGTGTTCAGTCGCGAACACGGGCAGTATTCGGTGCCTGCCCAGTCGGTGACCGTGGCCGATACCGTGGGCGCCGGTGACACCTTTCAGGCAGCGGTCATCGCCTGGCTGACCGAGCAGCAACGGGATTCAATAGAAGGCTTGCAGCAGTTGAGCAAAGCGGACATCGCCGCCCTGCTCGATTTTGCGTGCCGTGCGGCGGCACTGACCTGCAGCAAAACCGGGCCGGATTTGCCGTACAGGCACCAATTGGATTAAGACATCTCTTGTAGGAGCGAGCTTGCCTCGCGATCTTTTGATCTTTAAAAGCTCGCGAGGCAAGCTCGCTCCTACAGGGGGATGGTTACCAGATCGACAGGTTATAGCCGACGATCAGTCGTGTTTCGTCGACGTCGCGGGCAAATTTTGAGTAGTTGGTGCGGTAGGTCGCATTTCTGAAGCGCACGCTGACGTCTTTGAACAGGCCGCTCTGCACCACGTATTTGAGCTCGCTGTCGCGTTCCCACTCTTTGCCTTCTTCGTTGCGGCCAACCACTTTGATGTTGTCGCCGTTCACGTAGCGGGTCATGAAGGACAAACCGTCGATGCCCATGGCCTTGAAGTCGTAGTCGTAACGCAGTTGCCACGAACGCTCTTGCGCGTTGGCGAAGTCGTTGACCTGAACATAGTTGACCAGGTACGGATTGGTCCCATCCAGGTACGGCATTGAGGTCTTGCCGTTCAGGGTCTGCCAACCGGCGCCGAACTTATGACCGCCCAAGGAGTAAGACAGCAGAGTGCCAAAGGCGCGGTTATCGATGGTCCCGGCTCTGGACGAGCCGCTATCATCGCTTTTCAGCAAGCGCACATCGGCGGCCAGCACACCCGGCCCCATCGGCTGCTTGGCCAACAGGCCAATGAACTGCTGACGGTAAATGTCTTGCAGCTCAGCGTAGTGGTACTGCGCCGTCAGTTGGTCGTTAACCTTGTAATCGAGGCCGTACATCGTGAAATGGTCAGCCGTGATGTTGCAGGCATAACGCTTGTTTTTGCAGTTCAGCCGCAGGTCCTGGGAGTCGGTCGAGTCCCGCGCGGTGTAGCGGTCCAGACGCGAAGCCATGAACTTCAGGTCTTTGATTTCCTGGGACTCCAGCATCGCGCCGTTGAAGATGTTGGGCAGCAAACGGCCGTCGTTGTACTTGAGCAACGGCAGGTCAGGCAGCAAGGTGCCGTACTTGAGCACGGTCTTGGAAACACGCATTTTGGCGGTCAGGCCACCTTTGGCGTATTGATCTTTGGAACGACGCGGATCGCTGCCGGTCGAAGGCAGCAGGCCGCTGTTACTGTTGGCCGGGCTGGAGTCCAACTTGATCCCCAGCATGCCCAGCGCATCGAGGCCAAAGCCGACGGTGCCTTCGGTGTAGCCCGATTGCAGGTTGAGGATAAAGCCTTGAGCCGTCTCGTCGCGCTTGGAAGCGCCTTGAGGGCTTGAACTGCTGCCATCGCGGAAGTCGCGATTGAAGTACACCGTGCGCGACTCCAGCGAGCCGCTGCTGTCTTCAAAAAAACCGCCGGCCTGCGTCTGGGCAGCGAAACCGGCACACACGGCCAGTGCACTCATACGCGCCATGCGGCTTTGCTTCAACGATGAAAAAGGATGAACCATGACCATGCTCCAGCAGCGAATCTTTCGCGCAACAAAAACAAGGGACGTCGCACCTGCGGTGAAATACCGACGCGAATCCCTTGCCTGTAAAAACGGGGCGCAATTGTACGAAAGGCTAAGCTCGACACTCATTGGACCTTAGTCGCACGCTCAAGCACGGGCTTTTCAAGATCATTAATAGCCTTTAGCCGCTATCCGGCATTAAATACACTTCTTTTAGCTTCACACTCGGGACTTATCCATGAGCGCCGTTTTTACCACCCGCCAACTCACGGCGTTGGCACGCAGCCCTTTGGGCCAGATCACTGACTGGCCGCAAAGCCTGCGCACCAGTGCGCAAATGGTCATGCACTCACCCATGCCAATGTTGCTGCTGTGGGGCGAAGAACTGACGCAAATCTACAACGACAGTTTTGCCGCACTGGCGGGCAACAAGCACCCGGCAGGCTTTGCTCAGCCGCTGCATTTCAGCTGGCCAGAATACGCAGAGTTCAGTCGACCGGTGATTGCCTCGGTACGGGCCGGGCAAAGCCGCTCGTACCTGGACCAGTACTTCCTTTATCCGGACCAGAAGCACGCCACCGAACTGTGGCTGGACCTGACCTTCAGCCCGGTTCATGACGAGCAAGGCAACGTGGCGGGCATCCTGATGACGGCAGTCAAGACCTCGCGCCGCAGGCGCACCGCCATCAAGTTGCGCCAACGCTCGCTGGCCAGCCGCAAAGCCCAACACGACACTGAAGAGCGTCTGCAATTGGCACTCACCGCCACCAACGGCGTCGGCACCTGGGACTGGAACATTGACCAGGACCTGTTTGTTACCGATAGCCGCTTCGCGCAAATGCACGGCATCGAGCCGCAGCTTTCCGGGCAATTGCCGATCACCGCCTACCTGCAAGGCGTGCACCCTGATGACCGCGCACTGCTGACCCGTACGATCAAGGACTGCGTGACCCGCAACGGCGAGTATGCCCAGGAATATCGCCTGCAGAACCTGGACGGCAAGGTGCGCTGGATTTTTGCCCGGGGCCGTTGTTTTTCCGGCGGCCCCGGCAGTGCTCAGCGCTTTATGGGCGCGGCGCTGGACATCACCGAGCGTAAAAAAACCGAACAAGCGCTGCTCAATCTCAATGAAACCCTTGAAGAGCGCGTAGCGCAGCGCACCCAGGCATTGGCCGAAGCCAACGCGCAACTGCAACGTGAGATGCACGAGCGTGAACGGGCCGAAGAAGCTTTGCGGCATGCCCAGAAAATGGAAGCCGTGGGCCAGTTAACCGGCGGTATCGCCCACGACTTCAACAATATGCTCACCGGGATTCTCGGCAGCCTGGACTTGATGAAGCGTTACATCGCGGCCGGGCGGATCACCGAAGTGGGTCGTTTTACCGACGCAGCGGTGTCTTCGGCACAGCGTGCAGCGGCCCTGACCCACCGATTGCTGTCGTTTTCCAGGCGCCAATCACTGGACCGCAGGCCGCTGGACCCCAACCAACTGGTCAGCTCACTGCAAGCGCTGTTCAGCAGTACTAAAGGGGCCAACATTGATTTGCACGTTGAACTGGGCGAAGACGTCTGGGCCGTGAACACTGACAGCGGCCAGCTCGAAAGCGCCCTGCTCAACCTGATTATCAATGCCCGTGACGCCATGCCAGACGGCGGCGAGTTGGTCGTGCGTACCGCCAATACCTACCTCACGGACAGCCAGTCCAGCACGCTTGAGCCGATCAAGGCCGGTGAGTATGTGATGTTTGAAGTCAGCGACAACGGTGCGGGCATGACTCCGCAAATTCTTGCCAAGGCCTTTGACCCGTTCTTTACCACCAAGCCGGTGGGCCAAGGCACCGGTCTGGGCCTGTCGATGATCTACGGCTTTGCCCAGCAGTCCGGCGGGCACGTCAGCATCATCAGCGAAAGTGGCTCCGGCACCCGCGTGCGCTTGCACTTGCCGCGCTACCTGGAGAAAACTCAGGCATAATCCGCGCCCTCGTAAAAAGCCCCACAGTTGCAAGGTATCTGCCCCATGAAAGCTCAAGCCCGTCACATTCTGGTCAAGACCGCCGAAGAAGCCGAGTCGCTCAAGCAGCGCATTGCCAAAGGCGAAGCCTTCGATGTGCTGGCAAAAAAGTTCTCTACCTGCCCGTCAGGCAAGCGCGGGGGTGACTTGGGCGAAGTGCGTCCGGGGCAGATGGTCGGGGTGATTGATCAGATCATCTTCAAAAAGCCGCTGCGCGTGGTGCACGGCCCGGTGAAGAGCAAATTCGGCTATCACCTGGTGCAAGTGTTTTACCGCGACTGAATCGGTTAACCCTGCGGGAACAAACCCCTACCTCCTTTATGTTATTGCCCTGCACCTTCCATAGCCTCAAGCTATGCACTTCCTAAAAATCATAAAGTGCGTTTCAACGAGGCTGTTGTGTCCAAAGGTATTGTTTTATCGGTTCTGGCATCGAGCCTGTTCGGTGTCATGTATTACTACACGTCCATGCTGTGGCCCCTCAGCGGGGCTGAGATATTCGGTTGGCGGATGCTTCTGACGCTGCCATGCATGACGCTGTTCATGTTTTTCTCGGGTGACTGGCGACACGTCCCGGTGATCTTCTCCCGCCTGCGCAAGCAGCCTCGGTTGTGGGGCGTGCTGGCGGCTTCCAGCGCGCTGGTTGGGGTGCAACTCTGGCTGTTCCTGTGGGCGCCGCTTAACGGGCATAGCCTGGATGTGTCGCTGGGGTACTTTTTGCTGCCGCTGACCATGCTGCTGACCGCGCGCATCGTGTTTGGCGAGCACTTATCACACTTGCAAAAAATCGCTGCTGCCCTGGCCACCATTGGTGTGGCCAACGAGGTCTATCGCGTGGGCGGGTTCTCATGGACCACGCTGCTGGTGGCCATTGGTTACCCGGTGTATTTCGTGCTGCGCAAACGCATGGCGACCGACAACCTCGGCGGTTTGTGGTTTGACATGCTGTTGCTGATCCCGATTGCCTGGTGGTTCGTGCAAAGCGGCGAACACGGTTTCGACGTGGCCAGCGAGCGAGCAGCACTGTATGTGCTAATCCCGATTCTGGGCGGCATCAGTGCCCTGGCCTTGATCAGCTACATCATTGCCAGCCGGATGCTGCCGTTCAGCCTGTTTGGCTTGCTCAGCTATGTTGAACCGGTGTTGCTGGTACTTGTCGCCCTGCTACTGGGCGAAAGCATCAGCTCAGGCCAATGGCTGACGTACATCCCGATCTGGCTGGCGGTAATGGTGCTGATCTTTGAAGGGTTTAAACACTTGGTGCGCCAACGTCGCTCTGTGTAACGTTTGAGCCTGTCCGGGTGTGGCACACACTACCGTTAATCACTTTTTCAGAAAACACGAACGCTCGTTTAAAACTACTTTGGCCCAGTATTTGCTTGGACTTTTAGAGCTTGATCGTATTCTGTAAGTCTTTGAGCCAAGTCACTGGTTTAAAAGGGATTTGCCAACGACCTCCAACAACCTCAATCTATGTGCCCACTCTCATGAGTAACGCTGTAGATCCATTGAGGTTGTTGTGTCTAAAGGTATTGTTTTATCGATTTTGGCTTCCTGCTTGTTTGGCGTCCTGTACTACTTCACTTCCCTGCTTTGGCCGCTTGATGGCCAGGAAATCTTCGGCTGGCGAATACTGATCTCGCTGCCCTTCATGACTCTGTTTATCTGCTTCTCTGGTGATTGGAAATGGGTTCCCATAATTTTCAATCGCTTACGAGACAAACCTCTTCTAATTCCTTGCGTACTGGTCACCAGCTTTCTGGTCGGCGTGCAGCTATGGATGTTTATGTGGGGGCCGATCAACGGGCACGGCCTGGATGTGTCATTGGGTTACTTTCTGCTGCCGCTGACCATGATTCTCACCGGGCGCATTGTCTACGGCGAGCATCTTTCGCATTTGCAGAAAATAGCCACCGCCCTGGCCGTGATTGGCGTGGCGAACGAGTTGTACCGCACCGGCGGGTTCTCCTGGACCACACTGGTTGTGGCCATCGGCTACCCGATGTACTTCGTGCTGCGCAAGAAAATCGGCATCGATAACCTGGGCGGTCTGTGGCTGGACATGCTGCTGATGGTGCCGGTTGCGCTGTGGTTTGTGCTGGCGGGCCAGCATGTAGATCTCGATGCGCAGCGCCAGGCACTGTATTGGCTGGTGCCCTTGATGGGGATCATCAGTGCGGCCGCCGGCTTTTCTTATATTCTCGCCAGCCGTTTGCTGCCCTTCAGCTTGTTTGGCCTGCTCAGCTACGTTGAGCCGGTGCTGCTGGTGGCCGTCGCCCTGTTGCTGGGCGATAGCCTGGAAGAAGGCCAATGGCTGACCTATGGGCCGATCTGGCTGGCCGTGGCGGTCTTGGTGCTTGAAGGCTTGAAACACGTGAGCCGCCAACGCCGCTCGATCTGAGGCAAAGCGCGGGTTCGCCCGCGCTACGTTGCGTCAGACTGGCAACCACAGCTTGAAACGCGCCCCGCCCAACGGCGATTGCTCAACATTCAAGGTGCCGCCCTGGGCTTCCAGGGCTCGCCTGCTGATGGCCAGCCCCAGGCCAAAACCACCGGTTGCCCGATCGCGGCTGCGGTCCAGGCGGTAAAACGGCTCGAAGATGCGTTCTCGTTCTTGCTCGGGAATGCCGATGCCGTCGTCATCCACCCACAGCGAACAGCCTTTGGCATTGAGGCTAACCCCCACCTGAATCCGTCGATCGCAGTAGCGCATGGCATTGCGCAACAGGTTTTGCAAAGCCCGGGCCGTCAGCCTCGGGTCGAGGGCAAAACGCTCTTCGGTGCCGTGCAGCATCACGTCGAGGACGATTTCCGGGGCTTCAAGCTCCTCGTCAAAACTGCCGAGGATGCTGTCGATAAACTCTGCCAGTGACACCTCGATGCGCTCCGGGACCAGCGCCGGGTTTTGCAGACGGCTGAACGACAGCAATTCCAGCACCAATTCATCCAGCTCGCGGATATGCCCGACCAGCACCTGCAAGCGCTCACGACTGGCGGGCGGCAGATCGTCACAGAGTGCCAGCGCCAGGCCAAAATCGAGGCGGGTCAATGGGGTACGCAACTCATGTGAGACCGCGTTGAGCAAATCCCGCTGCTGGTTGAGCAGGTTCTCGATGTCCTGGGCCATCGTGTCAAAGGCGCTGGCCAGGCTGTAAATGTTGGAGCGCGGGGATATCTGCGTACGCTCGCTGAGCTGCCCCTGACCAATACGTGCCGCCGTGCGCTTGAGCCGCTCAAGATCGCGCCAGTGCGGGCGCAGCCACAGCAATAAGCCCGCGAGCAACGCCGCACCAATCAACACGTTGATGCTCCAATACAGCACGTTCAGGTCGAACGGATCAGGCGGCATCACCAGTTCGATGGCCTGCTCGCCGTTCAGCGGCGAAACCACCCGCGTGCGCCAGCCCCACTCACCGATGCGCAACACGCCCTGCCCCTGATGTAACTGGTGCTGCTCGGCGGTGCTGAACTGCGGGTCAGTAATGGGCAGCAGATTGATCCGCAACGGCGCGAATTGGCTATCAAGGGCCTGTGCTAACTCGGGCCACTGCTGCGCAGGCACCTGGTCAAACTGCTTGACCAGCAAGGCTTGCATGCCGCGTGACATATCAACGTTGTAATTCATGAAACGGTCGTGAAACACCGCCACGATCATTTCCGGCACCAGATAAATGGCCCCGGCGAACGTCACGATAGTCACCAGATACAGACGGATGAGAATTTTGAACACGAATCAGCATTCCCATTCCGAGCGGCTGAACAAGTAACCTTTGCCCCACACAGTTTTGATTTTGCGGGCTTCACCGGCGTCATCGTCGAACTTGCGGCGCAATTTGGAGATGGCCACGTCAACCGAACGGTCGGTGCCGTTGAATTCGATGCCGCGCAGACGTTGCAGGATCTGGTCGCGACTGAGCACTTCGCCGGCATGCCGGGCCAACACCACTAAGAGGTTGTATTCGCCGCTGGACAGTTCGATGATGTCGCCGCGCCATGTCACTGTGCGTTCCGACAAGTCAATGCACAGGTTGCCCATCAGGATCCGGTCACTGGCGACGTGCGGCTCTGCCAGGCTGCTGCGCCGCAATAAAGTGCGCACACGCGCCAACAGGACGCGAGGGTCGCAAGGTTTTGTCACATAATCGTCGGCCCCCATCTCTAGCCCCAGAACCTGATCATGACTATCGTCGCGCGCAGTCAACATCAGGATTGGCAAGCTTTCGGAGTCAGCTCGCAGTAATCGGCAGACCTGCAAACCATCCAGCCCCGGTAACATCAGGTCGAGAATCACCAGATCCGGGGGGTTGTTTCGCGCTCGATCACGCACTTGGTCACCGCGCGCAATGACATTGACCTGGTAACCATTGCGTTCGAGATAACTGGCGATCAGTTCGGAGAGTGCGGCGTCGTCTTCGACCAGCAAGATAGTGGGCATAATAAATGCTTACAACCGGGGGAAAACCCAAAGGATATACAACCTCTCAGGGATAGGAGCAGAACCTTCACACTTTTTCACACACCGCCTACACAGCTTCACAACGCCTTTTGCGTGCTGCGCTTAGCATGCCAAGGTCTTTTACAGACTTACCCTGCATATATAAGAAGGCACGAACGTTGAAAAAGCTCTTCGTCCCGCTATGTCTTTCGGCACTGGCTTTAGCCTTGAGTGCCTGCGGTAAAACTCCGGCCACTGAAGAAAAGACGCCTGTGGTCAAGGTCAGCACTGAAGTCATCGTCCCGCAAGCGCTGTCGATCAATAACGAACTGAGTGGCCGCGTGGTTGCGCCGCGTGTCGCGCAGGTCAGCGCGCGAGTGGCGGGCGTCGTCCTCAAGCGCGCTTTCGAAGAAGGCAGCGAAGTCAAACAAGGGGACGTGCTGTTTATTATTGATCCTGCGCCGTTGCAGGCCGATCTGGACAGCGCGCAAGCAGCACTGCGCAAATCCGAGGCACTTGCCCTCCAGGCAAAACTGCAAGACCAGCGTTACAGCGCCTTGGTCGACAGCAATGCCGTGAGCCGTCAGGACTACGACAATGCCCGCGCGCAATCGCTGCAGGCCCAGGCCGAAGTCGCCGCCAACAAGGCCGCTGTGCAACGGGCAAAACTGAATCTGGGCTATGCCACCGTGACAGCGCCGATTTCCGGGCGTATCGGTCGTGCGCTGGTCACCGAAGGTGCACTGGTAGGCCAGGGTGAAGTGACACCGCTGGCGCGCATTCAGCAGTTGGACCCGATTCAGGTTGACCTGATGCAATCGACCCGCGACCTCGACAACCTGCGCGATTCATTCCGCGCCGGGGACTTGCAGCAGGTTGGCAAGAATCAGGCACGCGTCACTTTGATCCGCGACAACGGCAGCCTCTACCCGGTACCGGGCAAACTGTTGTTTACCGATGTCAGCGTTGACCCGAGCACCGGGCAGATCATCCTGCGCAGTGAGTTTGCCAACCCGGACCGCGACTTGTTGCCGGGCAGCTTTGTCCGCGTGCGTCTGGAACAGGCCGTCAATAAGCAAGGCATCAGCGTGCCGCAACGGGCCATTCTGCGTGACAGCGCAGGGGTGGCGCAGGTGCTGCTGGTAGATGCTGAAAGCCGGGTCAAACAGCAGCCCGTGCAACTGGGCGGCGTGATCAATGATCGCTGGATCGTTAACGAAGGCCTGAAGGCGGGCGACCGCATTGTGATCGAAGGCCTGCAACACGCACGTCCCGGTGAACAGGTGCAAATTGATGACCCAACACCTCCCCTCGCACACTCCACGGATCGGTGAGCATGCCGCAGTTTTTTATCGATCGCCCGATCTTTGCCTGGGTCGTAGCGTTATTTATTGTGCTGGCCGGAGCCTTGGCGCTGCCGAAGCTGCCTGTGGCCAAATACCCGGTGGTGGCACCGCCGCAAGTTGAAGTGTATGCGGTGTACCCCGGCGCCTCGGCGCATACCCTGGACGAAAGCGTGGTCAGCCTGATTGAGCAAGAGCTCAACGGCACCGACGGCCTGCTGTATTTCGAGTCCCAAAGTAGCCTGGGCAGTGCCAGCATTACGGCCACGTTCAAGCCGGGAACCGACCCGGAAATGGCTCAGGTCAACGTGCAAAACCGTCTTAAAGCGGTGGAGTCACGTTTACCACAAGCAGTTATCCAGCAAGGCTTGCAGGTGGAGAAAATCTCCTCGGGCTTCTTGATGCTGGTAACGCTGACTGCAGACCCGAGCAGCGGGCTGGATGAGGTTGCCCTCAGCGACTACCTCGCGCGCAACGTGATGAACGAGATCAAGCGTGTTGAAGGGGTCGGCAAGGCTCAGCAGTATGGCTCTGAACGGGCCATGCGGATCTGGATCGACACGCAAAAACTCATTGGTTTCAACCTGACACCGGCGGACGTCAACCAAGCGATTGCCAGCCAGAACGCGCAAGTGTCTGCTGGCAGCATCGGTGATTTGCCGGGGCGTTCGACCCAGGAAATTACCGCCACGGTGCTGGTTAAAGGCCAGCTGTCGAGCCCGCAAGAGTTCGGCGATATTGTCCTGCGCGCCAACCCGGACGGTTCCACAGTCCGGGTCAGCGATGTCGCACGGGTTGAGATCGGCAGCCAGGAGTACCAATACGGCACCCGCCTGAACGGCAAGTCGTCCAGTGCTTTCAGCGTCAAATTGGCACCTGAGGCGAACGCCTTGAGTACCGGCAATATGATCCGCGCCAAAATGGATGAGCTGAGCCGCTACTTCCCTGAGGGCGTTGAGTACAAGATCCCTTATGACACCACGCCGTTCGTCAAAGTCTCGATCACCAAGGTGGTGTACACACTGATCGAAGCCATGGTGCTGGTGTTCGCGGTGATGTTCCTGTTCTTGCAGAACATCCGTTACACGCTGATCCCGACCCTGGTGGTGCCTGTGGCCCTGATGGGCACATTCGCCACGATGCTGGTCCTGGGTTTCTCGATCAACGTACTGACCATGTTCGGCATGGTACTGGCCATCGGGATTCTGGTGGACGACGCGATTGTGGTGGTAGAGAACGTCGAGCGGATCATGCTCAGCGAAGGCTTGCCGCCCCGCGAGGCCACGCACAAGGCCATGACGCAAATTAGCGGGGCGATCATCGGCATTACTCTGGTACTGGTGGCCGTGTTCATTCCCATGGCGTTTATGCCGGGCTCGGTGGGCGTGATCTATCAGCAGTTCTCGGTGGCGATGGCAACCTCGATTCTGTTCTCGGCGTTCTTGGCCCTGTCGCTGACCCCGGCCCTGTGCGCGACACTGCTCAAGCCCATTGCCAAGGGTGAGCACCATGCCAAGGGCGGCTTTTTTGGCTGGTTCAACCGCAAGTTTGAGCGGCTGTCTGAGGGCTACGAGCATTGGGTGGTGCACCTGATCAAACGCAGCGGCCGTTATCTGTTGCTTTACGGTGCCTTGCTGGTGGTGCTGGTGGTGTGTTTTGCGCGCCTGCCCTCCTCCTTTCTGCCCGTTGAGGATCAGGGCTTCATCATTACTGACATTCAGTTGCCGCCGGGGGCCAGCCAGGGCCGTACGATCGCGGTGGCCAAGCAGATCGAAGCTCACTACGCCGAAGAACCCGGGGTCAGCAACGTGACCATGATTCTGGGCTTCAGCTTCTCGGGTAGCGGGCAGAACGCCGCGCTGGCGTTTACCACCTTCAAGGACTGGTCGATCCGTGGCATCAAGGATTCCGCTGCGGCCATCGCAGATCGCGCGAACGCCGCGTTTGGCGAGCTTAAAGACGCCGTGGCGTTCTCCATTCTGCCGCCTGCGGTCAGTGGTTTGGGCACCTCCAGCGGTTTTGAATTGCGCCTGCAAGACCGTGGCGGTGTCGGTTATGACGTGCTGATGCAAGCGCGCACCGAGTTGATGGCCCTGGCCGAGAAAAGCCCGGTACTGGCCAACGTGCGCGAAGACTCCCTGGCAGAAAGCCCGCAAGTGCAACTCGAAGTCGACCGTAAACGGGCCAATGCACTGGGCATTTCGTTTGCCGACATCGGTAATGTGCTGTCGACCGCCGTGGGCTCTGCCTACGTCAATGACTTCCCCAATCAGGGGCGCATGCAACGGGTTGTCGTGCAGGCTGAAGGCGATCAACGCAGCCAGGTTGAAGACCTGCTGAAGATCAATGTGCGCAATAACCTGGGGAAAATGGTGCCATTGTCGTCGTTTGTCGAAGCGCGCTGGATTCAAGGCCCGTCGCAGATGTCCCGCTACAACGGTTATCAGGCGGTGAGTATTTCGGGTGAAGCAGGCCCGGGCCACACAACGGGTGAAGCCATGCTGGAAATGCAACGCCTGGTTGATCAGTTGCCGGCAGGCATCGGCCTTGAATGGACGGGGTTGTCGCTGCAGGAAAAGCTCTCCGGCTCTCAGGCGCCGTTGTTATTGGGCCTGTCGTTACTGGTGGTGTTCCTGTGCCTGGCGGCGCTTTATGAAAGCTGGTCGATCCCCACCGCAGTGCTGTTGGTAGTGCCTTTGGGCGTGCTCGGTGCGGTGTTGGCGGTGACGTTGCGCGGCATGCCGAATGACGTGTTCTTCAAAGTGGGCTTGATTACGATTATTGGCTTGTCGGCCAAGAACGCCATTTTGATCATCGAATTCGCCAAGACCCTGTACGACGAAGGCCATGACCTGGTTGAGGCCACGGTGAAAGCCGCCCGCCTGCGTCTGCGGCCGATTGTCATGACTTCGTTGGCCTTTATTCTCGGTGTTGTGCCTCTGGCGATTGCCACAGGCGCCAGCTCGGGCAGCCAGCAAGCCATTGGTACAGGCGTTATCGGCGGCATGATCGTCGCCACATTGGCCGTAGTATTTGTGCCGGTATTCTTTGTGGTGGTGATGAAACTGACCCGCAGCAAACCGCGTCAACGTTAACGTCTGCTTCACGTGCTAAGGTTCGGCAACGCCCAGTAACATGGATTGTATTGACGATGCCGCACCTTGCACGCACTCACCCTCGCCTGACCGCTGGCACTTTGTTGGGGCTGGCGGTCGGCATCTTTAATCCCGCCACCTCGTTGACCACCAAGTTTCTGTTGGGCTGGAACGCCGGTGTCTGGCTGTACTTGCTCCTGACCCTGTGGCTGATGCTTCGCTCCAAAGTAGGCGACGTCAAACGCACCGCAGAAATAGAAGACGAAAATGCCAGCATGGTGCTGTTCACCGTGAGCTTCGCGGCGGTTGTCAGCTTGGCGGCGATTACCCTCGAACTCACCGGCAACAGCCAACTGCGTCACTCCGAGCAACTGCTGCACTACGCCTTTACCGGGCTGACCGTGGTGGGCTCATGGCTGATGATCGGGGTTATTTTCGGCCTGCACTATGCGCGGTTGTTTTATAACAACGAAGGGACGGAGCCAGCCTTGCGCTTCCCCGAAGGTGAATTGAACCCGGATTATTGGGACTTCATGTATTTCTCTTTCACCCTGAACGTTGCGGTACAAACGTCAGACGTAGAAGTCGCCACCCGCGAGATGCGCAAAGCCGTGCTGGGCCATTCGCTGCTGGGGTTTTTGTTCAATACGGCAGTGCTGGGGTTTTCGATCAACATTGCAGCGGGGCTGTTTTAACACCAACCGCCAAACGTGCAGAAGCGAGCGTGTCTCGCGATCTTTAGCGTGTTTAAAAGATCGCGAGGCAAGCTCGCTCCTACAGCGGTTTGCCGTTACTTAGTTGGCTTCAAGCACGCCACGACGAATCTGGTCGCGTTCGATGGATTCGAACAGTGCCTTGAAGTTACCCTCGCCAAAGCCGTCATCGCCCTTGCGCTGGATAAATTCGAAGAACACCGGGCCCATCAGGTTTTCCGAGAAGATTTGCAGCAACAGGCGTTTGTCACCTTCAACCGACGAGCCATCCAGCAGAATGCCGCGCGACTGCAGGGCTTCGACCGATTCACCATGGTTAGGCAGACGACCTTCGAGCATTTCGTAGTAGGTGTCTGGCGGCGCGGTCATGAAACGCATGCCGATTTTTTTCAATGCATCCCAGGTCTTGATCAAGTCATCGGTCAAGAAGGCCACGTGCTGGATGCCTTCACCGTTGAACTGCATCAAGAACTCTTCGATCTGGCCAGAGCCTTTGGACGACTCTTCGTTCAAAGGAATACGGATCATGCCATCCGGTGCGGTCATGGCCTTGGAGGTCAAGCCGGTGTACTCGCCCTTGATGTCGAAGTAGCGAATCTCGCGGAAGTTGAACAGTTTCTCGTAAAAGTTGGCCCAATAAGCCATGCGACCGCGATACACGTTGTGGGTCAGGTGGTCGATGATCTTCAGCCCTGCTCCCACTGGATGACGCTCAACACCTTCAATAAACACGAAGTCGATGTCATAAATCGAACTGCCTTCGCCGTACCGGTCAATCAGGTACAACGGCGCACCGCCGATGCCTTTGATGGCAGGCAGGTTCAACTCCATGGGGCCGGTCGGAATTTCGATGGGTTGAGCACCCAGTTCCAACGCACGGTTGTAGGCTTTTTGCGCGTTGGCTACGCGGAACGCCATGCCACACACGGAAGGCCCGTGTTCTGCAGCGAAGTAGGAGGCAACGCTGTGCGGCTCATTATTGAGGATCAGGTTGATATGGCCCTGGCGATACAGGTGCACGTCTTTGGAGCGATGGGTGGCCACCTTGGTGAAGCCCATGATTTCAAAGATAGGTTCGAGGGTATTGGCTACTGGCGCTGCGAATTCGATGAATTCAAAGCCCATCAGGCCCATTGGGTTTTCGTATAGATCGGCCATTTTGGCGCCTCATCAGAGTCATTTTTACAATTAACAGTAGGTTATTTGCCAAGAATGCTGAGGGACACAGGCGGCGCACAGGAGATCCCGCGTACACTGCGCGCCAGGAAATCTCCGTAGATCAGTTGAAACCCGAATATCTTCATTTAGCCATCTCTTACGCGGTGGTGACGCCTGATGACAGGGGTCATTATTCTTGTATGCGTAAGCGGATTCTACATGGCGTAATCATGTTTGTCTTACATCAAGTGAAATGACCCTGAACCAATGCTAGGCTTTGTCTATTCATCTCACCTTGCCGCAGTCGCCATCAGTCCTCGGGATCTTGAATGCCATTAACGCTCAAACGGACCCGAAAATGGACCGATCGCTACGCGCTGGTCGTACTCAGCGCGTTACTGCCCATTGTCCTGGGTGTTTTTATCATTGTCTGGCAGGCCAGCAGGTCACTGGAATCAGAAGCCAGTGATACCGCTAAAGAGGCCGTTCGCCAATTCGATCTCATGTTGGACAATGCCAAGCTGGCCGCAGATGTTGTATCCCCTCTTGCAGGCCAGCCGTGCGAACAGGTAGAACTGGACCTGCGTGAACAGGTGACGCGCCGCCCTTTTGTCCGCTCAGTGAATCTGGTCTGGAATAACCAGATTTATTGCACATCCCTGTTTGGCAACTTTAAAGAACCGGTCAATGCGGCTGACTATAACAACGGCGTGTTGTGGCTCATGCCCGGCAACGCGGTTACCCCAGACCAGCCACTGCTGGTTTATCGCCGCGAACAAGACCAGGCCGGTGCCATTGTCAGCCTCTACGGCCTGCACTTGATCAATGTCTTGAGTCTAATCAACCCGTACACGCAAATGATGTTTCAAGTGGGCAACAACTCCATAGACCGCTACGCAGTGATCCGCAATACACCGTCTGCGCCTTTTCCTGTTGCATCTGTAAGCGTGTCGTCTGCGCAATATCCTTATCGCGTCATGGCAGGGTTTAGCGAAGGTACGCTGTGGCGTTTTATTAAAGCCCGGTACTTGGGCTTGTTGGCCCTGTTTGTATTTTTGGGCTGCGTCTCTGGCGCGACTGTTCTCTGGCTACAAAAGCGTATGTCTTTATCCTCCCCCACCCACGAGCTGCAACGCGGGCTGGAAGCCGAAGAGTTCATTCCATACTTTCAGCCAGTGGTGCGCAGTGACACACAACAATGGGCCGGTGCCGAAGTGCTGATGCGCTGGCAACACCCAACTGAAGGGTTGGTGCGGCCTGACTTGTTTATTCCACTGGCGGAACACTCGGGTCTCATTGTGCCGATGACCCGTTCGCTGTTTCGTCAAACTGCACAGTTACTGGCGCCTCACGCCAATAGCATGGCGCAGGGCTTTCACTTGGGCTTCAACATTAGCGCTCATCACTGCCACAGCCTTGAACTGATAGACGATTGCCGTGCGCTGCTTCAGGCATTCCCGCCGGGACGCATTACGCTGGTACTGGAGTTGACTGAGCGCGAATTGGTGATACCCAGCGTGATCACCCACCAGTTGTTTGCCGAGCTGCGCGCGATGGGGATCATGATTGCGCTGGATGATTTTGGTACCGGGCACTCAAGCTTGAGCTACTTGCACGAATTCAATGTCGATTACTTGAAGATCGATCAAAGCTTTGTCGCCATGATTGGGGCAGATGCACTATCCAGCCCGATCCTGGACAGCATCATTGACCTGAGCGCCAAGCTAAACCTCGGGCTGGTGGCTGAGGGCGTCGAAACACAAGAGCAAAGTGAGTATCTGGCACTTAAAGGCGTAGAGTTTTTGCAGGGGTATCTATATGCCCGTCCGTTAACCGCCGACGATTTCATTAAGTCTTTAATGGCGCAACATCGAGTGTCGGTTTAAACGTTCAAGGTGATTCTTCAGCAAAAGTGAATATCGGCTGGCGCACGGAAAAATGACAACTACAATTTCGATCAGGCTGAAGTTTATTGACAGTCAATAACAAAGCCCTCGTGTTTCGGCTGAACTGTTGACTCGGGTCTCTGTCTACCCCTTGCTGCCTCGCCTCATTAATTCACTTCGGCCCTGTCAATGCCGAAGCCATGACCGGAGTAATGACCTTGTCTAGACTTGCTGAATACCGTGCTGCCGAAAAGGCCCTTCAAGAACAAATGGCCCAGTTGGAAGCCTTGAAGAATGATGCCGGACTTAAAAAAGAAATCGAGTTTGAACAGAAACTTAAGGCGCTGATGAGCTCTTACGGCAAAGGCCTGCGTGAGATTATTGCCATACTGGATCCAAACCCTGCAGCTGCGCGCCAAACAGCAGCACCAAAACAGCGCAAGGCTCGTGTTTTAAAAGTCTATAAAAACCCGCATACCGGCGAATTGATTGAAACCAAAGGTGGTAATCACCGTGGTTTGAAGGCATGGAAAGAACAATACGGCGCAGCCACTGTTGAGTCCTGGGTACGAACTTAATGCTTTAGTAGTATAAAAACCCTGCCCGGCAGGGTTTTTTAATATCACTAAACCCAGACATAACTAACGTGACTTACAGACAGTGTGAGGCCCGTGCAACACGCGCCGTTAAGCAAAATGTTAATAATCACTCACGATCAATTGTCACAATGATGACCCTCGCGCAAGGCACAATAAGCCCATTTCCCGAGAACGGAGTCTCCCCAGATGAAAGGCTAAATTAACCGATGCCCTTTCACAGTTTTTTCACACGATTCATCACAGGATAGAGGCTGCTAAAGGACTAGCGCCCCATGCCCGCTTCGGCGGGCTTCTTTTTGCCTGAATTTTACCAATTCCCCTCCCCGCACTCCCGCTGAACACCCCAAACAACGATCTTTTGTTGCCCGCGGGGTTCGCGCAGGCCGTCACATTCCGTATCATTCGTGCATCGACTGTTTACCCATGCATCACTTTCGGAGGGTTCATGAGCCTGCAAGAACTGAACAACGTCCCTGGCGTAACCGCACAACCGGATAGCGCTACCCAACAATTCGTTTTCAACCACACCATGCTGCGCGTCAAAGACATCGAGAAATCCCTCGATTTCTACACCCGCGTCCTGGGCTTCTCGCTGCTGGAAAAGCGCGACTTCCCGGAAGCCGAATTCAGCCTGTACTTTCTGGCGCTGGTTGATAAAGCCCTGATCCCGGCTGACGATGCTGCCCGTACCGTATGGATGAAGTCGATCCCAGGCATCCTGGAGTTGACTCACAACCACGGCACCGAAAACGATGCCGATTTTGCTTACCACAACGGCAACACTGAACCGCGTGGTTTCGGCCATATCTGCATCGCGGTACCTGATATCGTCGCCGCTTGCGAGCGCTTTGAAGCCTTGGGCGTGGACTTCCAGAAGCGTCTGACTGACGGCCGCATGAAATCTCTGGCCTTTATCAAGGACCCGGACGCCTACTGGGTCGAGATCATTCAGCCGACCCCGCTGTAACGTTCGCACGTCAAAAAACCCATGATCGCTCATGGGTTTTTTTACGCCTGAAACATGAGCGTTGTTCAGAAGCGATCAAGCCCGTAGCATTAGATACGCCACGTATGTTGTATGGATTGAATTGGATTCAGGAGATCTGCGCTTCTATGGTACGAACACGCAAAGAGATGATTGAAGACACGCGGCACAGGCTTTTGGCAGCAGGCAGGCAAGCATTCGCGAGCAAAGGCTATGCCGAGTCCTCAATGGATGACTTCACTGCCAATGTCGGCCTGACCCGTGGAGCGCTTTATCACCACTTTGGCGACAAAAAAGGCTTGCTTGAGGCCGTCATCCAGCAAATAGACGCGGAGACGTCTGTACGCCTGCACGCCATTACCGCTCAGGCGGACTCCACCTGGGATGGCTTTATCAATGAAAGCATCGCCTACATGGAGATGGCGATAGAGCCGGAAATCCAGCGTATTGTGCTGCTCGATGGCCCCGCAGTACTGGGCAACCCTGCCCTGTGGTCAAACCAGAACGCTTGCATTCAGGGCACCATGGAGTGCCTGGAGAAGCTGAAAAGCGAGCACGTCATCCAGGACATCGAGGTTGAAGCAACAGCCAGGCTGTTGAATGGCGCCACATTGAGCGCCGCCTTATGGATCGCCGCTGACCCACAACCACTGGCCGCACTGGAGAAAGCAAAAAATGCATTCGTTGCGCTGGCCAATGGTTTGCTGAAAGATTAAAACGCCCAAGGCGTAATACTTTTAGCACACATAAAAAAGCGCAGCCCGTGGGCTGCGCTTTTGTTTACTGAAAGGCTTTGCTAACGCAAAGCGACTCTATTGCCGAGCAATCAATCCGGCGCCGAAGTGCGGATCAAGTGATCGAAAGCGCTCAGAGAGGCTTTGGCACCTTCGCCGACCGCAATCACGATCTGCTTATAAGGCACGGTGGTCACGTCACCGGCAGCAAATATCCCGGGGATCGATGTCTCACCACGTGCATCAACCACGATCTCGCCACGCGGCGTCAGCTCGATGGTGCCTTTGAGCCAATCGGTGTTAGGCAGCAGACCGATCTGCACAAAAATGCCTTCCAGCTCGACGGTGTGCACGGCTTCTGTCGCACGGTCCTTGTAGCGCAGACCGTTGACCTTCTGCCCGTCACCGGTCACTTCAGTGGTCTGGGCGTTAGTGATCACTGTTACGTTTGGCAAGCTGTTGAGCTTGCGCTGCAACACGGCGTCAGCGCGCAACTTGGTGTCAAACTCGAGCAATGTCACGTGTGACACGATGCCGGCCAGGTCAATGGCCGCCTCGACACCCGAGTTACCACCACCGATTACCGCAACGCGCTTGCCTTTAAACAGCGGGCCGTCACAGTGCGGGCAGTAAGCCACGCCACGGCTGCGGTATTCCTGCTCGCCCGGCACATTCATTTCGCGCCAGCGGGCACCGGTCGCCAGAATCACGGTCTTGGCTTTGAGCGAAGCACCGCTGGCGAACTTAACTTCGTGCAGCTCACCCGCTTTGCCCGGCAACAGCTTGTCGGCACGTTGCAGGTTCATAATGTCGACGTCGTATTGCTTGACGTGTTCTTCCAGTGCGGTGGCCAGTTTCGGGCCTTCGGTTTCTTGCACCGAGATAAAGTTCTCGATCGCCATGGTGTCGAGTACCTGGCCGCCGAAGCGTTCTGCCGCCACACCGGTACGAATGCCTTTACGCGCCGCGTAGATGGCAGCTGCTGCACCGGCTGGGCCGCCACCGATAACCAGCACATCAAAGGCTTCTTTGGAGCTGATTTTTTCGGCCTGACGCTCAATGGCGCTGGTGTCCAGCTTGCCAAGGATCTCTTCCAGGCCCATGCGGCCCTGACCGAAGTTAACCCCGTTGAGGTAAACGCTCGGCACCGCCATCACTTGACGCTCGGTGACTTCATCCTGGAACAGCGCACCGTCAATCGCTACGTGGCGAATGTTCGGGTTCAACACTGCCATCAGGTTCAGCGCCTGCACCACATCCGGGCAGTTCTGGCATGACAGCGAGAAATACGTCTCGAAGTTGAACTCACCTTTAAGGGAGCGGATTTGTTCAATCACTTCGGCACTGGCTTTCGATGGGTGGCCGCCGACTTGCAGCAGGGCCAGCACCAGCGAAGTAAATTCGTGGCCCATCGGGATACCAGCAAAACGCAAGCTGATATCGCCGCCTGGACGGTTCAACGAGAACGACGGTTTACGCGCATCGTTGCCGTTTTCCAGCAAGGTAATCTGGCTGGACAGGCTGGTAATTTCTTTTAACAGGTCATGCATTTCACGGGATTTCGCACCGTCGTCGAGAGACGCAACGATCTCGATCGGCTGTGTGACCCGCTCCAGGTATGACTTCAACTGTGCTTTTAGATTGGCGTCCAACATACGGGCGATCTCCTAACTGTTTAATTCTGTGTCAAAAAAAACGCCCGAGCGAATGTCGCCCGGGCGTTTTGAGGGCGATGCTGCTGACAACTCAGGTGCGGATCACCGCCCTAGTCTTCACAGACTTAGATCTTGCCAACCAGGTCCAGCGAAGGAGCGAGGGTGGATTCACCTTCTTTCCATTTAGCTGGGCAGACTTCGCCTGGGTGAGCAGCAACGTACTGAGCAGCCTTGATTTTGCGCAGCAGCTCGGAAGCGTCACGGCCAACACCGCCGTCGTTCAGTTCAACGATTTTGATCTGACCTTCCGGGTTGATCACGAAAGTACCGCGGTCAGCCAGACCTGCTTCTTCGATCAGAACGTCGAAGTTGCGGGAGATGGTCAGCGTAGGGTCGCCGATCATGGTGTACTGGATTTTGCCGATGGCTGGCGAAGTGTTGTGCCAGGCAGCGTGAGCAAAGTGGGTGTCAGTCGACACGCTGTAGATTTCCACGCCGAGTTTTTTGAACTCTTCGTAGTTGTCAGCCAGGTCTTCCAGCTCGGTTGGGCAAACGAAGGTGAAGTCGGCTGGGTAGAAGAACACTACAGACCACTTGCCTTTCAGGTCAGCGTCCGACACTTCCACGAAGCTGCCGTTTTTGTATGCAGTAGCTTTGAACGGTTTTACTTGGCTGTTGATGATAGGCATCGTTGACTCTCCGTCAGGGTTGAAAAGTTGATGGGGTGAATCCTAACAACTCATTTCGTATCTGGCTCATTGGTAAAGCTGATGCTCACGATTGGTTTTGACTATCAGCCGACCCTATAAATAGTCAAAAACTAAATATGGACCGAATGGCCGGCTTTCAAGTTGACGTCGATCAGCTACCAATGCGTTTTTCAGCGGTCATGCTCATCCCGGCAAACGGGGTGGACTCAACATAGCGCATGGCTGACTTGATGTCTTTCCAGCCGACGTAATTCATCAGCGACTTCAAGTCCCATCCACTTTGATGCGCCCATGTTGCAAAACCGCGACGCAGCGAGTGACTGGTGTAATGTTCGGCAGAAATACCGGCGCGCTCCAGCGCCTGGCGCAGCAGCGGGATCACGCTATTGGCGTGCAAGCCCTCCTCACTCAGATTGCCCCAGCGATCAATACCCCTGAACACCGGGCCGCGTACCAGGGCTGCTGTATTCAGCCATTCGATGTAAGCCCGCACCGGGCATAGCCTCAGCAGCGCCGGGGTTTGAAAGGTCTTGCCCAGATTGTCGCGATCACTTTTGCTGCGCGGCAAATACAAGGTAATGCCCGAGCCTGCCACCGCCTGGACGTGCTCGACCTGCAAGCGACACAACTCATCGCTACGAAACCCGCGCCAGAACCCCAGCAGGATCAACGCCGCATCGCGCCGCGCGCGCAGCAGTCCCGGTTGATCCGCATTGGCCTGCGCGATATTCGCCTCACTTTCAAGCCAGTCAATGACTTGCTCCAGATGCTGCAACTGTAGCGGCGCAGCTTGCTTCTCTTGGGCCGGATGCAGCGCGCGAATGCCCTTGAACACTTTGCGCACCACCGGTGACTTGGTCGGATCGGCAAAGCCCTGGCTGTTATGCCACTGCGCAATCGCCGACAAACGCAGCTTGAGCGTGTTGATCGACAGCAGGCCGGCGTGCGCAACCAGATAGCGCGCCACGCTGTCGCTGGTGGCGGGCAAAAAGCCGCCCCAGGTCACTTCGAAATGCTCGATGGCTGCCCGATAACTGCGACGGGTGTTATCGCGGGTCGCGGCGTTTAAGTAGCGATCCAGCTCGCTCATGCCCTGTTCTCTTGGTTGACGTACTGAAATAGCGCCTAAAAAACGGCTCAGGCGCTATGACACGGGATAATACCAGTATATCCCGCCTCAAAATTAGCAATTAATGATAAAAATAAAGTGATAATATAGTACGTAATTACAGGGTACATACCACAGTACATAATCGTAGGAGAATGCCATGGCTCGTGGCGGCGTAAACAAGGCGGTGGTGCAAATAGCGCGCACGGCGATACTGGCTCGCGGCGAACACCCCAGCATCGATGCAGTACGAATTGAAATGGGCAACACCGGATCGAAAACCACGATCCACCGCTACCTCAAGGAGCTCGACGAGACCGACTCCCGGCGTGGC
Source organism: Pseudomonas sp. FSL R10-1350 (assembly GCF_009600525.1). NCBI lineage: Bacteria > Pseudomonadati > Pseudomonadota > Gammaproteobacteria > Pseudomonadales > Pseudomonadaceae > Pseudomonas > Pseudomonas sp. FSL R10-1350. Next base: position 104,566 of record NZ_WIVR01000003.1, on the reverse strand, counting down.
GTGCAGCACGAACATCTAGGTGATGAGCTGAGCGAACTGGTCGCCCGCCTCGCTCAGCGCCTGAAAGAGCAAGCGCAAGAGCCGATAGACCGCGCCGAAGCGCACTACGAGCAGCTCAAAGCAGAGTTACGCGATCAACTGGCGCAAGCGCAGCAAGACCATCTGCAATTGCAGAAAGAGCTGGACATCCTGAACACGGCCTTGCAGCAAGAAACGGCGAACCTGGAAGCCACCCGCTCCATGCTGAAAACCGAACAAACGCGCAACGCCGCCCTCAATCAGGCGTGCAGCGATTTCGAGCTGCGTCTCAACGACCGCGACGAGCAGATCCGCTCACTGGAAGAAAAACACCTGCACGCCCGCGATGCGCTGGAGCATTACCGCAGCGCAGTCAAAGAGCAGCGCGAGCAGGAACAGCGCCGCCACGAAGGGCAGTTGCAACAACTACAAATGGAATTGCGCCAAGCGCAACAAAGCGCGCTGGTGCGTCAGGACGAAATCACCCAACTGCACCGCGATAACGAACGCGTACTCAGTGAAAGCCGCGCATTGAGCAAAGAGCTGAATCAAGCCAGCGATCAGCAGCACAAGCTGAGCAACCTGAATGAACGACTGACCGCCCAACTGAACCAGCAGGAAAGCGAACGTACATTGCTGCAAGAACGCTTGCGGGTCGCCACCCAAGAAAGCCAGGCATTAAAAGAAGCGCAAAACCAGGCCCTTGAAGCCAGCGCAGCTTTGACATTAAGAGCCCTCAAGGCCGAGGCGGCGCTGGAGACCCTCACTGCCAGCCTAAGCAATACTCCAAAAGACGATACCGACCTTTAACCCTTGAGCAGGCTTGCCCGTCAGCGCCACCAACTCCACGTGCAAGCCCGCTCCCAGAACATGCGTTCAGCAACCGTTCAGCCAATGAAATCGATTCTTGTTTAGCAATACGTATCAGTATGTTACAAATTAGCCACTACTAATTCGTGACGCGGTGCTCTCTTCATGCTTGTTCCTTTTCTGATCATGCTGCGCGAGGGCATTGAAGCCGCGCTTATCGTCGGCATTATTGCCAGCTACCTTAAGCAAACCGGGCGTGGGCAGTGGATGCCAGCGGTATGGATCGGGGTTTTCCTTGCCGCAGCCTTGTCCCTGCTGGTCGGTGGCGGCCTGGAGCTGATGAGCGCTGAATTCCCGCAAAAGCAACAGGAACTCTTTGAAGGCATCGTCGGCCTGATTGCCGTCGGCATCCTCAGTTCGATGGTGTTCTGGATGCGCAAAGTCGCGCGCTCCATCAAAAGCTCGCTGCACACCTCCCTTGATCACGCCCTTGCTGGCTCCAAACACCAGGTCACCGCGCTGATCGCCATGGTGTTTTTTGCCGTGGCTCGCGAAGGGCTTGAAACCGTGTTCTTCCTGCTCGCGGTTTTCCAGCAAAGCGAGGGCCCGGCAGCGCCTTTGGGCGCCCTGCTCGGTTTGATCCTGGCGATCTTCGTCGGTTTTGCGATCTACACCGGCAGCATGCGCCTGAACCTCAGCTTGTTTTTCCGCTGGACCGGCCTTTTCATCTTGGTGGTAGCGGCGGGCATCCTGGCCAACTCGGTCCAGGCGCTGCACGAAGCCGGGCTGTGGAACGCCCTGCAAGGCGTGGTGTTTGATATCAGCAGCACGCTGCCGATGGACGGCCCGCTCGGTTCGGTCCTCGCCGGCATGTTCGGCTATCAAGATGCGCCCACCGTCAGCGTGCTCGGCGCCTATGTGATTTATCTGGTCGTGGCCCTGGTGATGTTCTTTCGCTCCCCGCCCGCGCCAAAGGTTGCCCAACCCTCTTCAGTGACGAACTCATAAGGTCCTGCATGTCTACCCCTGCAAGCGGTACACCTCCTCGCGCACTGCGCTGGGCGGTGGCCGGCTCGGTGATCGTTATGATCGCGGCCGGCGGTTTGTTCTATTACGCCTCGCAACTGGCCGCCGCCAAACGCAAGGTTCACAGCAATGAAATCACCGTAACGATCCACCCGCACAGCTGCGAACCGAATGAGCTGACAGTTCCGGCAGGCTTTAACAGCTTCCGCATCGTCAACGCCTCGGAACGCGCCGTGGAATGGGAAATCCTCGACGGCGTACTGGTGATTGAAGAGCGCGAAAACATTGCCCCCGGCTTGAGCCAAGTGATCAATGCCACGCTCAACCCCGGTGATTACGCCATTACTTGCGGCCTGCTCAGCAACCCGTGCGGCAAGCTCCATGTCACACCGACCGCCGAATCTGAAGCCAAGGCAAAGGCACGCCCATCGATGGTGGCGTTTATCGGCCCGCTGTCAGAGTTCCGGGTGTACTTGAGCAGCCAGAGCAACGCGCTGATCAAGGCGGTAGAAGCTCTGTCGCAAGCCATCAGCAGTGGCGACCTTGCTCAGGCGCAAGCACTCTATGTACCGGCCCGCGAGGCTTATCAGCGCTTGGCACCCGCCGCGCAACGTTTGGGCGAACTGGACAACACCCTCAATGCCCGCGCCGACTATTTTGAAAAACGCGAGCAGGATCCAGGCTTCAGCGGCTTCCATCGCCTCGAATATGGCCTGTTTGATCAACGCAGCACCCAGGGCCTGGCGCCTGTGGCCGAACAACTGCAAGCCAATGCGGCGTTGCTCAAGCAGCAACTGATGGCGCAATCACTGCCGCCCGAGCAGTTAGTCAGCATCGTTTCGCGCACGCTGCACAACATGGCCGACACCCGCGCCACCAGCGGCGAAGAAGAGCGCTACAGCCATATCGACCTCAACGGTTTTGCCGCCAACCTGCAAACCACCCGCAAAGTGGTTGACCTGTTGCGCCCACTGCTGGCCAAAAACAATGCCGACATCTTGCTCAACATTGATAACGCCAGCACTGCACTCGACACCGAACTCGACACCTTTAAAACCGCACAGGGTTACGCCACGTACGACACGGTAAGCGCCGCCCAGCGTCAAGCAATCAGTAACAAGGCCAAGGCTCTGGCCGATGCACTCGATGGAATCGATCCAGCCCTCGGCCTTTCCGGCCTGTAATGCAGACGAGACGCACATGAGCGATTCAGACAACACCCAGAATGAGATCAACCTGCAACGTCGTCGCGTACTGCTCGGCATGGGCGTCGCCGGTGCCGCGCTGGCAGGCAGCGCTCTCAGTTGCCCGGCCATGGCCGCCAGCGGTGCAGCCAATGCGCAAGTGGCTCAGGCACCCAGCAGCGACAAGACCCAGGATCACCACGAGTTCCACGGCCAGCACCAAAACGGCATCGTCACGCCTCGCCCGGCTGCCGGCATGCTGGTGTCCTTCGACGTGCTGGCCACTGATCGTGCAGACCTCGAACGCCTGTTCCGCACCCTGAACGAACGCATCGCGTTTTTGACCAAGGGCGGCCCGGTGACACAAGTCGACCCCAAACTGCCACCCACCGACTCAGGGATCCTCGGCCCGGTGGTTACGCCTGACAACCTGACCGTGACGGTGTCGGTCGGAGAGTCGCTGTTTGATGAGCGTTACGGCTTGGGCAGCGTCAAGCCCAAACACCTGAGCCGCATGCAGGGCTTTCCCAACGACGCGCTGGAGCCTGCCTTTTGCCATGGCGATTTGAGCCTGCAATTTTGCGCCAACACCGCCGACACCAACATCCACGCCCTGCGCGACATCGTTAAAAACCTGCCCGACCTGCTGCTGGTGCGCTGGAAGCAAGAAGGCACAGTTCCGCCGCAAGCGCCCACCAAACCGGGCGTTCCCCCGCAGAGCGCGCGCAACTTCCTGGGTTTCCGTGACGGCTCAGCCAACCCGGACTCCAACGACAACACCCTGATGAACAGCATCGTCTGGGTTCAGCCAGGCAGCGATGAACCCAAGTGGGCGGTCGATGGCAGCTACCAGGCGGTGCGCATCATTCGCAACTTTGTCGAACGCTGGGACCGCACGCCGCTGCAAGAGCAGCAAAGCATCTTCGGCCGCAACAAGGCCAGCGGCGCACCGATGGATGGCCATCACGAAACCGACGTGCCGGATTACAGCAAAGACCCCGAAGGCAAAGTCACCAAGCTGGATGCGCACATCCGCCTGGCCAACCCGCGCACCGCCGAAACCAGCAAAAACTTGATCTTGCGCCGCCCGTTCAACTACTCGAACGGCGTCAACAAGAACGGCCAGCTGGACATGGGCCTGCTGTTTATCTGCTACCAGAGCAACCTGGAAAACGGCTTTATCGCCGTACAGACCCGACTCAATGGTGAGCCACTGGAGGAATACCTCAAGCCAATTGGCGGAGGTTACTTCTTTACCTTGCCGGGCGTACGCGACGACAAGGACTTTATTGGGCGCTCGCTGCTGAATGCCGCAGCGCCCCTGACTCGAACTTGATTTCACCCCCAACCTGAACCTAAAACAAACCGGAAAAGTCCCATGAAGAAGACGCCGCTCGCACTGTTTATCGCTCTAGGTTTGCTCCACACCCCGCTCTCGGTATTCGCGGCGAATGCACCACTGGACCTGGTGCAACCTGTATCGGACTACAAGATTTACGTCACCGATGAAATCGACACGCTGGCGCAAGAAACCCAGAAGTTCACCGACGCCATCAAAAAGGGCGACCTGGCCACCGCCAAAAAGCTCTACGCACCGACCCGCGTGCATTACGAGTCGATTGAGCCGATCGCCGAACTGTTCAGTGACCTCGACGCGTCTATCGACTCCCGGGTTGATGACCATGAGAAAGGCGTGACCGCTGAAGACTTCACCGGCTTCCACCGCATCGAATACACCCTGTTCTCCGAGAACACCACCAAAGGCCTCGATGTGCTGGCTGACAAACTCAATGCCGACGTCAAAGACTTGCAAACCCGCGTTGCCGGTCTAACCTTCCCGCCAGATAAAGTCGTGGGCGGTGCGGCTGCGCTGATGGAAGAAGTGGCTGCGACTAAGATTTCTGGCGAAGAAGACCGTTACAGCCATACCGACCTGTATGACTTCCAGGGCAACGTAGACGGCGCGAAGAAGATTTTCGACCTGTTCCGTCCGCAAATTGCAGCCAATGACAAAGCTTTTGCCGACAAGGTCGACAAAAACTTTGCCACGGTTGACAAGATCCTGGCCAAGTACAAAACCAAAGATGGCGGTTTTGAAACCTACGACAAGGTCAAGGATAACGATCGTAAGGCACTGGTTGGCCCGGTTAACACTTTGGCCGAAGACCTGTCTACATTGCGCGGCAAGCTGGGCTTGAACTAAACCCGCTTGAGCAGCGCCAATCTGTGTGACGCACTTCACAAATCCGCAGGTTGGCGCTGTTTTTTGCGTACGTTAAAAAAAGTCATTTTTCTGTGTAATGAATGACTTGGATCATTGTTTAAAATCGCCAAAACCCCATCCTTGTTACCCGGTACATTTCCCCCACACTTTTACCCATAAAGCCGCGGGCCAAGCGCTACACGGGGTTTCCTGAATAGCACCTGTCTGCCCCCTAAAAACATGGCCTTTTGATTCAACTTTCATAGGTTTTTCACACCTCTGCGTTTAACGTAGGCGTCAGCTTTTAGGAATAACAAAAATAGTTTGTAAGAAAAATCATGTAGATAACGTAGTTTGATGACTTTACCTTCGTCAGTTTTAGGCTTTAATGCCTGCAGGCGTAATCTGTCTAGCGCGCCTGAACAGGCCGACTTCTCAGACGAGTCATCTTGTACCATTGAAACTGACTGGAACGAATAACTTGAAACCCTACCCTATCCAGTGCGTGTCGATCGTCATTCCGGTCTACAACGAAGAACAGAGCCTGCCTGAGCTGCTGCGCCGTACCGAAGCAGCCTGTGCCCAGCTTACCCAAGCTTACGAAATCGTACTGGTCGACGATGGCAGCCGAGACAAATCGGCGCAAATCCTGCAAGACGCTGCCGAACGTGAAGGCAGCCCGGTAGTGGCGGTGATCCTCAACCGTAACTATGGACAACATGCCGCCATCATGGCCGGCTTTGAAAACTCCAAGGGCGATGTAGTCATCACCCTGGACGCTGACTTGCAAAACCCTCCAGAAGAAATCCCGCGTCTGGTTGCCCAGGCAGCCTTGGGCTATGACGTGGTCGGCACTGTGCGCAACAACCGTCAGGACTCGGCCTGGCGCCGCTGGCCTTCGCGCCTAATCAACCTGGCCGTTCAGCGTTCCACCGGCGTTGCCATGAGCGACTACGGGTGCATGCTGCGCGCCTATCGCCGTTCGATTGTCGACGCGATGCTGGCGTGCCGTGAGCGCAGCACCTTTATCCCGATTCTCGCCAACAGCTTTGCCCGCCACACCACCGAAGTGTTGGTACAGCACGCTGAGCGTGAACACGGCGATTCGAAATACAGCCCGATGCGCCTGATCAACCTGATGTTTGACTTGATCACCTGCATGACCACCACCCCCCTGCGCCTGCTGAGCATCATTGGTTTCAGCATGGCCTTGCTGGGCGGTATATTCGCCATTTTGCTGATCGTATTGCGCCTGATCTTTGGCGCGACCTGGGCGGGCGACGGCACCTTTGTGCTGTTTGCCGTGCTGTTTGTGTTCACCGGCGGCCAATTCATTGGCATGGGCCTGCTGGGTGAGTACCTGGGACGTATGTACAGCGATGTGCGTGCACGCCCTCGGTTCTTCATCGAGAAAATCGTCCGCGCTGAACCGGCTACTGAAACTGCTACACCTTGCAACTCGTCTTCTTCTACTTCGACACAGGTCTAACCATGAGTTTGAAAGCCGTTGTTTTCGCCTATCACGATATTGGCTGCACAGGCATCGAAGCCCTGCTCAATGCAGGCTACGACATTGCTGCCGTGTTCACCCATGCTGATGACCCCTCGGAAAATAACTTCTACGGATCTGTGGCCCAACTGTGCGCCCGTAAAGGCATTCCGGTACACGCTCCGGAAGATGCTAACCACCCACTGTGGATCGAGCGCATTCGCAAACTGAATGCCGACTACATTTTCTCGTTCTACTACCGCAACCTGCTGGGCGAAGAACTGCTGGCCAGCTCCAGCAAAGGCGCGTTCAACCTGCACGGTTCCCTGCTGCCCCGCTACCGCGGCCGCGCTCCAGCGAACTGGGTACTGGTCAACGGCGAAACCGAAACCGGCGTTACCCTGCACCGCATGGTCAAACGTGCCGATGCCGGTGACATTGTTGCCCAGGAACGCATCAGCATCGAGCGCAGCGACACCGCGCTGAGCCTGCACGCCAAGCTGCGTGAAACCGCTGCAAAACTGCTGGCAGAAACCTTGCCTGTGCTGCCTGAAGGCAAGCTCAAAGAAACCCCGCAAGACGAATCCAAGGCCACTTACTTTGGTCGTCGTACTGCCGCTGATGGCCTGCTGCAGTGGAACCGTCCGGCTGAAGAACTGTTCAACCTGGTCCGTGCGGTCACCCAGCCGTACCCAGGCGCGTTCTGCGCCGTTGGCGAGCACAAACTGATTGTCTGGGCCAGTGAAGTGGTTGCCGGCAACGAAGGCCAGGCACCGGGCAACGTGATCAGCTGCGACCCGCTGCGTATCGCTTGTGGCAAAGACTCGCTGGTGATCACCGCCGGTCAGCGCAACGACAACGGCCTGTACCTGAGCGGCACGCAACTGGCCCGTGAACTAGGTCTGGTTGACGGCTCGCGTCTGCGTGGCAGCGAATCCGGCCGTCCGGCCCGTCGTACCCGCGTTCTGATCCTGGGCGTTAACGGCTTTATCGGTAACCACCTGTCCGAGCGTCTGCTGCAAGACGACCGCTACGAAGTGTACGGCCTGGACATCGGCTCCGACGCCATTGACCGCCTGCGCAGCCATCCGAACTTCCACTTCGTGGAAGGCGACATCAGCATCCACACCGAGTGGATCGAGTACCACATCAAGAAGTGCGACGTGATCCTGCCGCTGGTCGCCATCGCCACGCCGATCGAATACACCCGTAACCCGCTGCGCGTATTCGAACTGGACTTCGAAGAGAACCTCAAGCTGGTTCGCTACTGCGTCAAGTACAACAAGCGCGTGATCTTCCCGTCCACGTCCGAAGTGTATGGCATGTGCCAGGACCAGAACTTCGACGAAGACACCTCCAACCTGATTGTTGGCCCGATCAACAAGCAGCGCTGGATCTACTCCGTGTCCAAGCAACTGCTGGACCGCGTGATCTGGGCTTACGGCACCAAAGGCCTGAAGTTCACCCTGTTCCGTCCGTTCAACTGGATGGGCCCGCGTCTGGACCGTCTGGATTCGGCTCGTGTTGGCAGCTCGCGCGCCATCACTCAGTTGATCCTGCACCTCGTGGAAGGTACCCCGATCCGTCTGGTTGACGGTGGTGCTCAGAAGCGCTGCTTCACTGACGTGGCTGACGGCATCGAAGCCCTGGCACGCATCATTGAAAACAAAGACGGCAAGTGTGACGGCCAGATCATCAACATCGGCAACCCGGAAAACGAAGCCAGCATTCGTGAACTGGGCCATGAGTTGCTGCGTCAGTTCGAGGCGCACCCGCTGCGTGACAACTTCCCGCCGTTCGCCGGTTTCCGCGATGTTGAAAGCCAGTCGTTCTACGGCACCGGCTACCAGGACGTGAGCCACCGTAAGCCAAGCGTTGAGAACGCACGTCGCCTGATCGACTGGACACCGACCACCGAGCTGAGCGAAACCATCGGCAAGACTCTGGATTTCTTCCTGCGTGAAGCCATGGTTGAAATCGCGGAAAAACGTTAATGCAAGCTGGACTACGTATTGATGTCGACACCTACCGAGGCACCCGTGAAGGGGTGCCTCGGTTACTCGAACTGCTCGACGAAGCCGATGTAAAAGCCACGTTTTTCTTTAGCGTAGGGCCGGACAACATGGGCCGTCATTTATGGCGCCTGATCAAGCCCCAGTTCTTCTGGAAAATGATGCGCTCCAAGGCAGCCAGCCTGTACGGCTGGGATATTTTGCTGGCCGGCACCGCCTGGCCTGGCAAACCGATCGGCAAGGATCTGGGGCATTTGATGCGCCAGACCCTGGCCGCGGGCCACGAGGTGGGTTTGCACGCGTGGGATCACCACGGCTGGCAGGCCAACACCGGGCGCTGGAGCGAGGCACAACTGATCGAGCAGATTCGCCGGGGTGTTGACACCCTGAGCGACATCACCGGGCAAGCGGTCGAGTGTTCGGCCGCCGCCGGTTGGCGCGCAGATGAACGCGTAGTCCAGGCCAAAGAAACTTTTGGCTTTCGTTACAACAGCGATTGCCGCGGGCACAGTCTGTTTCGGCCAAGGTTGGCCGACGGCAGACTGGGCGCGCCGCAAATCCCTGTTGATTTGCCTACATTCGATGAAGTAGTCGGGCCCGAGCTGAGTGCTGCCGACTTCAATTCATACATTCTTGATCGCTTCAGCCCGCAAAAGCTGAACGCGTACACCATCCATGCAGAAGTAGAAGGGATTCTAATGGCCAATGACTTTCGTCAATTGCTGACGCAGGCACGTGCCCGCGACATTCACTTTCAGCCCCTTAAGGACTTGTTACCCGCCGATATCGACAGCCTGCCCGCCGGCCAATTGAGCCGTGGCGTGCTGGAAGGTCGTGAAGGTTGGCTGGGAGTGCAGAAGCCATGACTCAACGCTGGATGATTCCGCTGCTGGTATTGGCATTTGTTGCTTTCTACCTGTTGCCCCTGGGTACCCACGGCCTGTGGATCCCGGACGAAACGCGTTATGCCCAGATCGGCCAGCAAATCCTGGTCGATGGTAACTGGGTCACCCCGCACTTCATGGACATACGCTACTTCGAGAAACCGATTGCCGGTTACTGGATGATCGCGATCGGCCAGGCCATTTTTGGTGAAAACCTGTTTGGCGTGCGGATTGCCTCGGCGATTGCCACGGGCCTGAGCGTGTTGCTGGCCTACCTGGTCGCCCGCCGCCTGTGGAACGACCCGCGCAAGAGCTTCGCCTGCGCGCTGGTGTACATGACCTTCGGCCTCATTGCTGGTCAGGCTGGCTACTCCAACCTCGATCCGCAGTTCACCCTGTGGGTCAACCTGAGCCTGGTTGCCCTGTGGTTTGCAGTCGATACCCAAGACTCACGCCAGCGCCTGTTCAGTTGGGCGCTGCTGGGCTTTGCCTGCGGCATGGGCTTTATGACCAAGGGCTTTCTGGCCCTGTTACTGCCGGTGCTGATCGCCCTGCCCTACATGATCTGGCAAAAGCGTTTTCTGGAGCTGGTCAAGTACGGCCTGGTCGCCATGTTGGTCGCGGCTATCGTGTCGTTGCCGTGGGTACTGGCGGTACACGCACAAGAGCCGGACTACTGGCGTTTCTTCTTCTGGCACGAGCACATCCGCCGCTTTGCCGGTGAAGATGCCCAGCACGGTCGTCCATGGTGGTTCTACCTGCCGCTGATGGTGGTTTCCAGCTTGCCGTGGGCAGCCCTGCTGCCTGCCACGCTCAAAGATGCCTGGAGCCAGAAGCGTCAGACCGGCGTGATCTTTGTGCTGATGTGGATGTTGCTGCCACTGGCCTTGTTCAGCCTGAGCAAGGGCAAACTGCCGACCTACATCATGCCCTGCATGCTGCCGCTGGCCCTGTTGCTGGGCCATGCCCTGATGGATCGCGTTGATCAGGCGAAAACCCTGTCGCTGCGCCTCAACGGCCTGGTCAACCTGCTGATTGGCGCCGTGGCCTTGCTGGCCCTGATCTTCTTCCAGATCAAAAAACCGTTCTACGACAACGAGCCGCTGCACATGGCTTTGCTGGTTGTGGTGTTGCTGACCTGGATCGTCACCGGCCTCCTGGCCATGACCCGTCCGCTGAAAATGTGGGCGGCGCCTGCAGTCGCCATGGGCGTTCTGGTCCTGGTGTTGCCAGCCAGCATGCCGAGCAGCGTGGTGCACAACAAAATGCCTGACCAGTTTGTACTGCATCATCTGGACGCATTGAAGCCTGCGACTGCCCTGATGAGTAACGACTTGGGCGCGGCATCGGCACTGTCATGGCGCCTGCGTCGTCCAGACGTGACGCTGTACAACACGCAGGGCGAGGTTAAATACGGCCTGACTTATGACGATGCCAAAGGCAAAAGCATCGGTCTGGAAGACGTTCAGCAATGGCTTGCCGATGCACGTCTTAAAGGCCCGGTAGGTGTTGTGATGCGGGTTAAGGACAGCGATGAAACCCATGAAATGGACATGCTGCCCAAAGACGCCCAACGTTTTGACGAAGGCAACATGGTGATTTTGATCTACCCGCAGACCACTCCATGACCCTCACCCTGTTGCTCATGGCATGTCTGTTGACGTGTGCAGGCCAAGTGGCCCAGAAGTACGCCGTTGAAAGCTGGCGTGGGCCTGAGTCGGGGATCGCGCAAAAGCTGCGCTCCCCCTGGCTATGGTTGGCCCTGCTATGCCTGGGTTTGGGTTTGCTGGTGTGGTTGCTGGTGTTGCAACGCCTTGAAGTGGGCATCGCTTACCCGATGCTCAGCCTCAACTTTGTATTGATCACTCTGGTAGCCCGCTATCTGTTTAAAGAAACCATCGACCTGCGCCACTGGTGTGGCGTGGGCCTGGTGATTGCCGGTGTGGTTCTGCTGGGGCAACACGCATGAGCCTGCGTCGTGGTTTTACCTTTGCCTGCTCAAGTGTATTGCTGGTCAGCGGCGCCCAGTTAGGCATGCGCTGGAGCATGACGCGCTTGCCGGAACCGACACAGTGGCTGGAGGCAATCAGCCAAGGAGACGTTTCAATCAGCGCATTGGCAGTCGTGTTTGCCGCGATCATGGCCTACGCACTGTCAATGCTCTGCTGGTTGCTGGCCTTGCGTGATCTGCCCTTAGGGCGGGCCTATTCGCTGCTCAGCTTCAGCTACGCCCTGGTCTACCTGCTGGCGGCCAGCCTGCCGGTATTCCATGAAAGCTTCACCCTTTCAAAAACCCTTGGGGTGGCCTTGGTCATTCTGGGGGTGCTGACGATCAACTCTCGACGTACCCCAAGTTCCAGGAACAGCGCATGAAAATCAGTGTATTTGGTAGTGGTTATGTAGGCCTGGTGCAGGCAACGGTATTGGCGGAAGTCGGCCACGACGTGATTTGCATGGACATTGATCAGAAAAAGGTCGAGCTGTTACAGCAAGGTCACGTCAGCATTTTTGAGCCTGGGCTTTCGAGCCTGGTGCGTGAAAACCTTGAAAGCAAACGCCTGCGCTTCACCAGCGACGAAAAAACCGCTGTTGAGCATGGCCAGGTACTGTTTATCGCCGTTGGCACTCCGCCCAGCGAAGACGGTTCGGCAGACCTTAAAGCGGTATTCTCGGTGGGCGACGCAGTAGCCCGTCACCGCGTAGAACCGGTGATTCTGGTCGAGAAATCCACCGTGCCCGTGGGCACCGGTGACGCACTGACCGCGCACATCAACAAAGCGCTGGAACAAGCCGGCCGCGCGTTGCAATTTGACGTGGTGTCCAACCCGGAATTTCTCAAAGAAGGCTCGGCTGTCAGCGACTGCCGCCGCCCGGACCGCATCATCATTGGTTGCGAGCGCGACGAAGTACGCGACGTGATGCGTGACCTGTACGCCCCATTCAACCGCAACCATGACCGCATCATCAACATGGATCTGCGCAGCGCCGAGCTGACCAAGTACGCTGCCAACTGCATGCTGGCGACCAAAATCAGCTTTATCAACCAGATCGCCGAACTGGCCGAACACCTGGGTGCGGACATTGAGTCGGTGCGTCTGGGCATCGGTGCCGACACCCGTATTGGCTACCACTTTATCTACCCTGGCTGCGGCTATGGCGGTTCGTGCTTCCCTAAAGACATGCGCGCGCTGATCCATAGCGCTCAGCAAGTCAACTGCTCCAGCGACCTGCTGCAAGCTGTAGAAGCCATCAACGAGCGTCAAAAGCACAAGCTGTTTGATCGCATCAATGCCTACTTCAAAGGCGACCTCAAGGGCAAAACCTTTGCCTTGTGGGGCCTGGCGTTCAAACCCAACACCGACGACATGCGCGACGCGCCTAGCCGCGTACTGATGGAAGCCTTGTGGGCAGCGGGCGCAGACGTTCGCGCCTTCGACCCTGAAGCCATGCAAGAAACCCAGCGCCTGTACGGTGATGAACCTCGCCTGAGCCTGATGGGCACCCCGGAGTCCGTGTTGCAAGGCGCCGATGCTTTGATCGTGTGCACTGAATGGCAGCAATTCAAGGCGCCAGATTTTGACCTGATCAAACAACGCCTGAAAACCCCGGTGATTTTCGACGGTCGTAACCTGTACGACAGCGAGCGCCTGACCCGCGCGGGCTTGCAGTACTTCCCGATGGGACGCGGCGAGTCTATCAACTTGCCGGTTTCACAAGGCGCTACAGCCATTTAACGCTTTAACAGCGCCGCCATTGGCAACAATGGCGGCGTTTTTTATGGATGAAATTCGACTGTTTGCCCCTGCACGCCCCCTATTGAGTCAAGGAAACTCGACATGCCGGCTTTCTCTTCCCCCAGCGTTTTACGTGCCTTGCACCGACAGTCATTGATACTGGGTGCGTTGACCTTACTGCTGTTTATTGTGGGTGATATTCACCAGGCGGCGATCGGCTTTGATTCGCGCTTTGTGATGTTTGCCAAGGAAATGCTGCGTCACGGACCAAGCTTTTTCCCCACCACCTATGGCGAGCCCTACGCCGACTACAACGCCACCACCACGGTATTTACCTGGTTGCTGTCGTTACCATTTGGCGAGGTCAACAGCCTCACCGCCTGGCTGCCCACCGCCATTGCCAGCTCGATCATTGTGACCCTGACCTATCGCCTGGTAGCCCCGCAATCCACGACGTGGGCCTTGCTCAGCGTCGCGCTGCTGTTACTCAGCATGACCTTCATTACCGAAACCCGTGCCGTGTCGCTGGACCAAATGCTCGCGGCCGTCAGCCTTGGCGCGTTCTATCTGGCGTATGCCCACGATCACTTTGAAGCACCGCGCCGACACTTCTGGCTGCTGCTGTTGCTGGTCCTCGGTTTTGCCATTCGCGGCCCGATTGGTCTGGTGATCCCGACCGGTATGTTGTGCAGTTACTTCCTGCTCAGCGGCCAATGGCGACGCATGATCAGCGTGGGTTTACAGGCACTGGTGATTTTGCTCCTGTGCATTGGCCTGCTGTTATTTCTGGCCTGGATCAGTGGCGGGCAAGCGTTTGTACAAGACGTGATCCGCATGCAGGTCACTGGCCGTATCGACGGCTCTGAAGGCGCCAGCGGCCCCTTTTACTACTTCACCAGCTCCATGGGTAACTACGCCCTCGCCTATCCATTGGCCGTACTGGTGCTGGTTGTTGTCTTGATCGCCGGGCGCAAGCCGTCGAGCCCGGCCTTGCATCTGGTCAAGTATTGCGCCGCAGCCGGCTTGATCGTGATGATCGGCCTGTCAGTCCCGCAAGCGAAAAAAGCCCGGTACTTATTGCCGATGCTGCCGATGGCCGCGATTATTGCCGCGTACCCGTTTCAAGGCGTTCGAGGTCGGGCATTCGCCGCATTGCGCGTATTTATCCAGGCCATTGCGCTGGTGTTGCCAGCCTTGCTGATTGCCGGACTGATGGTCGCAAGCAAGCGTTTCGCCGACCAACTGCCGCCCCTGAACGCGATCTATATCATTTTGGGCGTGTTGCAGGTCATCGCACTGGGTCTGCTGTTCAAAGCACATTTGCGCGCTGTGGGCTTGGGTGCGTGTGCGGTATTGGCGATGTGGAGCAGCTACATTCTGGTGCTCGAACCGGCTGAGCAGAATGCCTACAACACTCGCGATTTCACCCTCAACGCCCTGCACCTGATCGACCAGTCACCCGCGCCGCTGGTGTTGCACGGCATGGGCAAAGACGCCAAAGCCATCAAGTTCATGGTTAACGTGGATCGCGACTTGCTGCCGGTATTCACTCAGTCAGCGGTTGAATTGACGGCCTTGCAAGCGCCGGCATGGATCGTGATGGACCGCAAGGACTATCAAGCACTGCAAGGCACCGAGTTGGGCAATATCGTTCCGGCATTGACCGGGCAGTTCGACAAGAACGACTTCGTGTTGCTGCATTTGCCCTGAGCCTTGGGCAAGCAAAGGCTGCGGCATGTGCGCCGCAGCCTCGAACATCGAGGACTTATTGATCCGCTGAACGCGCCTGATAGTCGTCGATCAGCTTGCGGGTCAGCTCAAATGATGACAGCTCAACCGTGCGCCCAGGACTCAACGGGAACGCCTGACCAGCCCACAAGTTGATGAAATCGCCTGAGCCGGCAGGCTCGGATTTGGCTTTCAGGGGCAGCAACACGCCGCCAGCCAGCGGAAACGCCGGGGCTTGCGGGTTAATCGGCCCAATCTCTCGCATCACTCGATTCAGAATGCCCCGCGCCGGTCGCCCGGTGAACAGGTTGGTCAGTGCCGTATCACTGGAGCTGGCTTCGCGCAGCGCACGGTGATGAGGTCTGGATATTTTCGCCTGCGGGCAAAACAGGTACGCGGTACCGATTTGCACGGCACTTGCGCCCAAGGCAAAGGCTGCTGCGATACCACGCGCATCAGCAATCCCACCGGCAGCAATCACCGGCACCGAGACCGCATCAGCGATTTGCGGGACCAACGCGAAGGTGCCGATCTGACTGGTCCACTCAGTGGTTAAAAACATCGCCCGATGGCCACCCGCTTCATTGCCCATGGCAACAATGGCATCGCAGCCGTGGCGTTCGAGCCACTGTGCTTCTTCGACAGTGGTTGCCGAGCTGAGAATCTTCGCGCCCGTGGCTTTGACCCGCGCCATCAACTCTGGGGCCGGCAGCGCAAAGTGGAAACTCACCACCGCAGGCCGCAGTTCCTCGACCAGCGCACACGTGGCCTCATCAAAAGGCGCACGGACGGAGACCGGAGTGGGTGCGTCAAAGTCGGCGCCGAGTTCGGCGTAATAGTCTTTAAACAACGCCTTCCAGCGCTGAATGTGCGCCTCGTCGTATGCCGGGGCCTGGTGACAAAAGAAGTTCAAATTGAACGGCTGGTCAGTGGCCGCACGAAAGGCTGCGACTTCCTCACGGATCGCATCATGACTCAACGTGGCGCAGGCCAGTGAGCCCAGACCACCCGCCTTTGCCACACCGATCATTACATCGGCGCCAGCACCGAGCATGGGCGCCTGAATGATCGGAACGCTAATGCCAACCAGATTGATAAAGCGCGAGTCAGGCCATTGAGCCATGGGGGTTCTCTCTACGGTCAATATCGGAAGCTGGATAGTAACGTGTAGGAGCGAGCTTGCCTCGCGATCTTTTAAAGCAGCAAAAGATCGCGAGGCAAGCTCGCTCCTACAGGGGGTTTAGATCAGCGCTTGCTGCTCAGCGCCGTTATCAGGGCCGGATCACGGTTATAGATGTCCGGGGTGTAGATCACTTTGCCGGTTTTATCGGCTTGGGCCGTCCAGTAGGTCATCAGGATCGGTTTGGGGTTGGACAAGCGAAACTCATGGGTTTTGCCGGTACTGAGCAGGTCTTCGGTGCGGCTTTTTTCCGCTGGGGTGACCAGTACGTCGCGCAGCTGGAATACCGATTCAACGCGCACACACCCCGAGCTGAATGCCCGCGGGCCTTTGCTGAACAGCGCCTGGCTTGGAGTGTCGTGCAGGTACACCGAAAACGGATTGGGGAAGCGCAAGACTATCTTGCCCAACGGGTTTCTTGGCCCGGCGCCCTGACGCAGGAGGATATTGCCGGGGCGGTCCCAATCAATACTCTGCGGCGAGACGGGCTGCCCGTTGCTGTCAATAACCTGCAAGTCGTGCCGGCTCAGGAAGGACGAATCACGGCGGATTTGCGGCAGTTTGTCTTCCTTGAAAATGGTCGGCGGGATGGTCCAGGTCGGGTTCAGGGTCAGCCGCGTGACCCGCGACTTGAGCAGCGGCGTTTGTCGGTCTGCGCGCCCTACTTGCGTTCGGGTTTGCCAGATCGGCTGGCCATTTTCATACACCGTCAACTGCGCCGCCGGTACATTGACCAGCAGCATGGAGGGCTCAACGTCCTGGGCCATCCAGCGAAAGCGTTCCAGATTGATCCGCAACTGTTCAAGGCGGGTCGCCGGGCTGACGTTAAGCTCTTTTACCGTGCCCGCCCCGATGATGCCATCGGCCTGCAAGGAATGGTTGAGCTGAAAGCTTTTGACCGCAGACACCAGCTCATTGCTGTAGACGTTATCCGCTGTCGCGATTTTATGATCCAGATAACCCTCACTCATCAGCCGCTGCACCAAGGCCGGGACGCGAGAGTCTTGCATGCCGGGGCGCAGCACAGGGCCGTCAGCGATGGTTGGCCATTTGGGTAGCGGTTGCAGACGTTGCTGGGCGTAGACCTGACGCAAGTTTTTGTACTGCTCAAACGCAGGCCGCGCCTTGGCGAAGGCGTCACTTATGTTATTCAAACCGGCTTCGGCAATCGGCAGAATCTCGCGCCTGTCAGGTACTACTTCATTGGCATGCCAGACCGGCTCAAAACGCGCTTGCGGCAGGCGCCCGTAATGCAGGTCTTGCAGGGCTTGCAGGTACTGGCGGCTGATGTCGATATCGGCGCACAGGTCCTGCCCCTTAGGCAACAGGTAGTTCTGTGGGTCGAGGCCATCATCCGCCAGGGTTGGCAACGCAGCTTGCAAGGCTGCCAAACTCACTTTGTCGGCCCAGATTGGCTGGTAATTCTGGCTCTGGTAAAAAGCCTCAAGCAGTGCCTGTGTGGGCTCATTAATACTACCTGCCAGGGTCGGGCATGCTTGCGGCAGTTGCGTCAACGCCACTTGCACCGGGTTCGACGGCTCTACTGGCGGCTCATCAGCCAGTGCGACCAGTGGCGCAGCGAGCAAGGTCAGGGTCAAGTAACATGCGTGTTTTTTGATCAACTGCTTAACTCCAGTCCGTGGCCTTTATGTGAGGGTCACCGTGTTGCTTGTCGCGCTATACAGTCAGGCTAGCAGCTAAATCGCGGTGGCCCTTGGATCAGCGCAATGTCATTCGTTTATTTAATGTGGAAGCTTTCTTTATATGCTGATTTTTTTGCGACGACTTTTTCTGGTCGCCGCGACCCTGGGCTCAGTCTGCAGCCCGGCGTTCGCCGCCAATACTTCCGCCCCGGTGCTCTACAACAGCCTGTCCAAGGCCGCTCCGGAACTCAATCCGCAAGTCCTGCAAAGCGCCCTCAGCGCCATGCAATGCGCCGTTAACAACGGTGCCAGTCAAGCTCGGCACCTGGCGGTCATCGACTACTCCATGCCTTCAACCGCCCGACGCTTATGGATCTTCGACCTGACCTCTAAAAAGCTGGTCCTGCGTGAGCTGGTCGCTCACGGGCAAAACTCCGGTGAAAATTTTGCCACCCGGTTTTCCAACAGCGAAGGCAGCTTCCAGTCCAGCCTCGGGCTGTTTCGTACCCGCGAAAGCTACCAGGGTGCTAACGGCTACTCCTTGCGCATGGATGGCCTTGAGCCGGGCATCAATGACCGGGCCCGTGACCGCGATATCGTGATCCATGGCGCCAGCTATGTGAATCCGCTGTGGAGCCAACGCCAGGGCCGTATCGGCCGCAGCCAGGGCTGCCCTGCCGTACGCCCGCAAGTGGCACGCCAAGTAGTGGACAACCTCAAGAACGGACAGTTCATGTTTGCCTGGTACCCCGATCAGCGCTGGCTCAAATCGTCGGCTTACTTGAACTGCAAGCCACAGCTGGTGGCGAGCATTGTTTCGGCTAAGTAAAAACTGCCTGCGCTACGACGCCTGACCCTCGCGATCTGTTAAAAGATCGCGAGGCAAGCTCGCTCCTACAACCATATCTATTCCCGACCCCTTTTCTCTGAAAACGACACCTCGCCCGGTCGATGGTTGACTGCGCCTGCGCAGATCTATTTATTACTATTTATCCGCATTAATACGATAAATAGACAACATGCTTAATCGCCCGATTCGCCGCAAACGCCAGAAGCTGTCCGATGTAATTGTCGAATCGGTGAAGCGTTCGATCGTGACTGATGCACTCAAGCCCGGTGACCGTCTACCCACTGAGCGTGAGCTGATGGAAAGCTTTCAATGCTCGAAAGGCTCAGCCCGCGAAGCTTTGAAGGCGCTGGAGGTCGAAGGTCTGGTGAGTACCCGTACCGGCCCCAGCGGCGGTGCATACCTGAATCAGGCCGGAACTGAGCCCGCCAGCCGCGCCTTGCGAAACTACCTGCACTTTCAGCATCTGGATGGCGAGCAGGTCTATCAGTTGCGCAAGGTTATTGAGGTCGAGTTGGCGGTTTCTGTTATCGGGCGTTTGAGCGCCGAAGATTATCAAGCGCTGCAAGCCAACGTAGATTTCTGCAGCGCCCCTGAAGACAGCGAGGCTGGCCAGCGGGAGCAGCGTTTGGCCGAGCTTGAGTTTCATACCCTGCTGGCCCGGGCCTGCCCTAACCCGCTGTTAAGTTTTATGGCGCAGTTTCTCAACGATTTGCTGCGCGATCTGGTGGTCTTGAAAAAGGCCTACAAACCCAAACGCAAGCAGTTTGATGCCGCCAACCTCGATTATCACAAGCAGTTGCTGGTTGCCCTGCGTGCCGAGGATGAGGCGCAAGTGCGCACCTTGATGCACGAGCACATGTGCGACGCCGAGCTTCACATGACCGCTCTCGAAGGCCAGGTCAATCCGCATTTCCTGCTGGAGTTCGATCACCACCACTGAACCGTTTTGCCCTAACCGTGTGTTAGCAAGCGCTCCACCCCATCCAATAAAAGGCCTGCCCACAGGACCTGATCCGCCGTTTGCCATTGCTACTCCTGCCAATAATTAAACCAGGGAGTTACCCCATGCAACGTCGTACTTTGTTGAAAGCTGGCCTGGCTGCTGCCAGTGCTTTAAGCCTTCCGCTTGGCATACGCCAGGCCTTCGCCGCCGAGCCCTTTACCTTCTATGGGTTGAAGTCCATGTCTGGAGCCTTTGCCAGTTATGGCAAGTTTGCCGACATGGGCTCGCGTCTGGCCGTCGAGCAATACCCGCAATTGCTGGGCAGACCATTGGTCTACAAGGTGATTGATACCGAAGGCAATGCCGGCAAAGCAGTACGCAAGGTTCAGGAAGCCATTGGCCAGGACGGCGCACGTTTTTTCCAGGGCTGCACCCTGTCATCGTCTGCCCTGGCCGTGGCCAAGGAAGTGAACAAGACTGGCGGAGTGTTCATGACCCCGGTCGGCGCCGATGAAGTCACCGGCAAGGACTGCAACAGTTCGACGTTTCGCTGGTCCGTGCCCTCCTATGGCGCGGTGCGTGAAACCCTGATACCGCTGATCAAACGCCTGCCGGAGGCCAAGCGCTGGTACACCATCACCCCGCAATACGTGTTCGGTGAGGCACTGCTCGATGGCACCCGGGAAGTGCTCAAGGAACACGGCCTGGAGCTTGTCGGCAACAGTTACCACTCATTGCAAGAGCAGGAATTCTCCGGCTACTTGACCAACGCCATTTCAGCCAAACCGGACGTGCTGGTGCTGCTCAATTTCGGCAGCCAGTCCAACAACACCCTGCGTCAGGCCGTGAATTTCGGCATGAAAGAGCGCATGAAAATTCTGCTGGTGTGGTCCGCCGGGCTGGATCAATTCCAGGAGCTGGGCAGTGATGTGCTTGAAGGCGTGTACCTCGGCGCCCAGTACTGGCATCAGGTCGACACCCCGCTCAACCGCGAGCTGGTCAAGGCGACCCGGGCCAAATACGGCATCAACCCCAACTACCCGCTGGCGGCTGACTACATCAGCACCAAGGTCATGCTCGACACAATCGCCGCCACGGGCAGTTTCGATGGTCCCACAGTAGCCAACGCCATGCAGGGCTTGAGCTACGAAGGCCCGACCGGCAAAGAAACCATCCGCGCCGGTGACCATCAAGTGATCAAGGATTACTACCTGATGCTGGGCAAACCGGAGCGCGAAATGACTGACAAGGACGATCTGGCGCTGGTGGTCAGTTCCGGTCAGTCGTTTGCCCCTGTCGCCGACACCGGCTGCGTACTCAGCTAAACCACCGACTATTTAGCACTTGCTACACGCAGCCGGTCAGCCACGACCGCCTGCAGAGGGTATCTGCATGCTCGAACTTTATATGTTTCAGATTCTCAATGGCCTGGGCCTGGGGATGATCTATTTTCTGATTGCGGTTGGACTGACCATCATTTTTGGCCTGTTGAACTTCGTCAACTTCGCTCACGGTGCGTTCTTTCTGCTGGGCGCCTACCTCTGCTACACCGCCGTCAGCCTGACTGGCAACTTCTGGCTGTCGCTGCTGATCGCACCGCTGCTGGTTGCTGCCCTCGCATGGGTGATCGAGCGGGTGCTGATTCAGCGCATTTATAACCTGCCGCACATGTTCCAGATTTTGGTGACGCTGGGTATCGCGCTGATTATTCAAGAAGCCAGCGTGATGATCTGGGGCCCGGTCGGCAAAAGTGTCGCGGTGCCGCCGTTACTGCGCGGCGTGGTGGAAATCGGCGACTTTGTGTACCCCTACTACCGCTTGTTCCTGATTGCCTTCTCGGCGCTGGTGGGCTTTGCCCTGTGGCTGTTGCTGGAACGCACACGCTTCGGCGCGCTGGTTCGCGCCGGCAGTGAAAGTACCGAAACCGTGTCACTGCTGGGCACCAATATCTTCCGCCTGTTTTCCATGACCTTCGCCCTCGGCGCCGGGCTTGCCGGCATTGCCGGGGTGCTGTTCGCGCCATTGCGCGGCGCCCAGCCTTTTGTCGGCCCGGAGATTCTCGGCGTGGCCTTCGTGGTTGTCGTGATCGGCGGCATGGGTTCATTCAGTGGCGCACTGGTGGGCGGTCTGCTGGTGGGTGTGGTGCAAAGCCTGATGACAACTATCTGGCCCCAGGGTGCGAGCCTGATGATCTACGGCGCGATGGCCGTGGTGATTTTGCTGCGTCCTTACGGCCTCTTTGGGAGAGCCTGACATGAGCGAGAAAAACCCCCTGCCCTTCGCCAAAACCCAGTCGCGCTCGATGCTGCTGTGGGTTATTGCGGTGCTGATCGGCCTGCCACTGGTATTGCCCTCGGCCACGCTGGCCACTGAAATCCTGATCTTCGCCATGGCCGCGCTGGCCTGCAACCTGTTGCTGGGTTACACCGGGCTGCTGTCCTTCGGCCAGGGCATCTTCTTTGGCGCCGGTTCTTACTGCGCCGCCTTGCTGATGATTCATCTGCAATGGGGGCTATTCAGCGCACTGCTGGGTGCGGCCATCGCCGGTGCCTTGCTGGCGTTTCTGGTCGGTGCCCTGGCGATTCGCCGTACCGGTATTTACTTTGTGATGCTGACCCTGGCCTTTAGCCAGATGGCGTACTTCCTGACCTACACCCTGAGCGGCTGGACCGGCGGCGACAACGGCCTGCTCGATGTGCCACGGCCTGAAATCCGCATCGGCGACACGCTGCTGATGTCGCTGAGTGATGCACGCTACTTCTACGGCTTTGTCGCGGTGCTGTTTCTGCTGATTTTCATTGGCGCACGCCGGGTGATTGCCTCGCCCTTTGGCAGCACGTTAATGGCGATCCGCGAGAACGAAACCCGTGCCGCGGCCATCGGCTACGACACCCGTCACTTCAAGATCCTGGTGTTCATGCTGTCGGGCGCAGTCACCGGGGTTGCCGGGGCGCTGTACGCCATGCTGCTGCACTTTGTGCCGCTGTCCAACATCGACCTGATGATGTCCGAAAACATCCTGATCATGACCATTGTCGGGGGTACCGGGTCGCTGTTTGGCTCCTTGCTGGGTGCCGGTTCCATTGTGCTGCTGGGTGATTTCCTGTCAGACCTGTGGCCGCGCTGGCTGATGCTGCTCGGGATCATTTTGATCGTCGTCGTGGTGTTTATGCGCGGCGGTTTGTGGGGTGGATTTACCAGCGCTTTCGAACGCATCAAAGGCTCGCGCAAAAGCCGCCTGCCGATTCAGGAGGAACAGCCATGAGCGCTAAAACACCTTATCTGCTGGAAACCGAGAACCTGAAGCTGTCCTATGGCGCATTCAATGCTGTAAATGGAGTCAACCTGAAGGTCGAGCAAGGCACCATTCATACCGTAATCGGCCCCAACGGCGCGGGTAAAACCAGCCTGTTCCACTGCTTGACCGGCGAGCGCCGGGCCACCGACGGGGCGATTGTGTTTGGCGGTAAAAACATCATCAAAAAGCCCTCCCATAGCCGGGTTGCGCTGGGCATGGCGCGTTCCTTTCAGCTCACCAGCCTGTTCCAGAACCTCAGCGTGCGGGAAAACCTGCGCCTTGCTGCACAGGGCCGTGACGGGCTCTCCGCGCTGAACTTCTGGCGCCGGGTAGACAGCAAACGCGAACACCTGGACATGGCAGACCAGGTGCTCGAACGCCTGCAATTGACCCAACGCGCCAACACCTTGGCGGGCGAACTGTCCCACGGTCAGCAACGGGTGCTGGAGGTGGGCATGTCGATTTGCTCCAAACCCAAACTGCTGATGCTCGACGAGCCCACCTCCGGAATGGGCATTGACGATATTCCGATCATGACCCAACTGATCAGCGACCTGGGCCGCGATCACACCGTGCTGTTGATCGAACACAACATGAGCATTGTGATGTCCATCAGCCAACGCATCACGGTGATGAGCCACGGCCAGATCCTGGTCGAGGGCACCCCTGAATTTGTCCGCGCCGATGAGCGTGTGCGCACCGCCTACCTGGGAGAAGCCGCCTGATGCTAATCGTCGACAACATCCATTCCTATTACGACAAAAGCCACGTGCTCGAGGGCGTCTCGCTGCAGGTCAATCCCGGTGAACTGGTGACCTTGCTGGGCCGTAACGGTGCGGGAAAGACCACCACGTTGCGCAGCATTCTGGGGGTTGTCTGCCCGCGCAAAGGGCAGATCCGCTTTAACGGCCAGGACATGGTCGGGCGCAAAATTTTCGAAATCGCCCGCGAAGGCCTGGCCCTGGTGCCGGAGCATCGCGGGATCTTCCGCCTGCTGAGCGTTGAAGAAAACTTGCGCATTGCCCAGCGCAAAAGCAGCCGCTGGCAGCTGGAAGACGTCTACACGATGTTTCCACGCCTCAAGGAGCGGCGTAAAAACGCTGGCCATGCGTTGTCCGGCGGAGAACAGCAAATGCTCGCCATCGCCCGTGCCCTGCTCAACGACCCCAAGCTATTGATTCTCGATGAGCCCACCGAAGGCCTGGCACCGGTGATCGTCGATGAACTGGTGAAGATCCTGCGCAAGATCAAGGACGACGGCTTGCCCGTGCTGCTGGTGGAACAAAACCTGATGGTCTGCGACAAGCTTGCCGATCGCCATTACGTGCTTGAACAAGGCCGCGTGGTGTACGAAGGCAGCGCCGCCGATTTCCGTGCCAACCCAACGATCAAGAACCGTTACCTGGCCCTTAGCGCCTGAAGGGAGACTCGTGTCCATGAACAGCCCTATCGTGTTATCCGACCTTTTCAACAGCAACGCGCCGCTGATCAACCGCGACCGCCTGTGGCAATCGCTGATGGACCTGGCACAACTCGGCGCCACGGCCAAGGGCGGTGTCTGCCGTCTGGCCCTGACCGACCTCGACCGCCAAGCTCGCGACCTGTTTGTACGCTGGTGTGAAGAAGCCGGCTGTACGGTGACCATTGACGGCATTGGCAATATCTTTGCTCGCCGCGCGGGCCGTCAGCCCGACCTGCCACCGGTCATGACCGGCAGCCACATCGACACCCAACCCACCGGCGGCAAATTCGATGGTTGCTACGGGGTCATGGCCGGGCTGGAAGTCATCCGCACCCTGAACGATCTGCAACTGACCACCGAAGCGCCCATTGAAGTGGTGGTCTGGACCAACGAAGAAGGCTCGCGCTTCCCGCCGTGCATGATGGGCTCCGGGGTGTTTGCCGGTAAATTCGACCTGGACGAAACCCTGAGCAAAGTCGATGAACAAGGCTTGTCAGTCGGTGCCGAGTTGCAGCGTATTGGCTACGCTGGCACCCGCCCGGTGCTCGGGCACCCGGTGGGCGCGTATTTTGAAGCGCACATTGAGCAAGGCCCGGTGCTGGAAGACCGCAACACCACGATTGGCGTGGTCATGGGTTGCCTCGGCCAGAAGTGGTTTGACCTGACCCTGACCGGCGTTGAAGCCCATGCAGGCCCTACCCCCATGCACTTGCGCAAAGATGCGCTGGTCGGCGCCGCGCACGTGGTCAGTGCCGTCAACCGGATCGCCCACCAGCATCAACCCCATGCGTGCGGCACCGTCGGCTGCCTGACCCTGCACCCAGGCTCGCGTAACGTGATCCCCGGGCAAGTGCACATGACCATCGACCTGCGGCATCTGCATGCCGATCACCTGCAAGCCATGGTGGATGAAGTGCGCGAAGCCATTGAAGTGGCCAGTGTCGAGCACGGCTTGAGTGTTGAGCTGACCCCGACCGCTGACTTCCCGCCGCTGGACTTCAACCCTGGGTGTGTCGATGCCGTGCGCCAGGGCGCGCAACAGTTGGGCTTGAGCCATATGGACATCGTCAGCGGCGCCGGGCACGACGCGATTTTTGTCGCAGAGCTGGGCCCGGCCGGGATGATTTTTGTGCCATGTGAAGGCGGCATCAGCCACAACGAAATCGAAAACGCGGCGCCTCAAGACTTGGCCGACGGCTGCGCTGTACTGCTGCGGGCCATGGTCAATGCCGCGCAAGGAGGTAAACAATCATGAGTAATACACCTGACATCGGCCAGATGAATGCCGTCGAACTGCTGGCCCGTTACCGCGATAAAAGCCTCTCTCCAGTGGAAGTGACCGAGGATGCCCTGCTGCGTATTGAGCGCTACAACCCGGCAGTCAACGCCTACTGTCATGTTGACCCGCAAGGCGCGCTGCAGGCGGCCAGGGCATCAGAACAGCGCTGGTTGAAGGGCACGCCTTGCGGTGCGCTGGATGGCGTACCGGCCTCGATCAAAGACCTGACCCTGACTCAAGGCATGCCCACGCGCAAAGGCTCACGCACCACCACGGCGCAAGGTCCATGGGAGATTGACGCGCCTTTTAGTGCTTTTATGCGCAAGGCAGGCGCGGTCTTGCTGGGCAAGACCACGACCCCCGAGTTCGGCTGGAAAGGCGTCACCGATAACCTGCTGTATGGCATCACCCGTAACCCCTGGGACACCCGGCTGACCGCGGGTGGCTCATCAGGCGGGGCTGCCGCAGCCGCCTCGCTAAACCTGGGCGTGCTGCATCAGGGCAGCGATGCTGGCGGCTCGATCCGCATCCCTTGCGCGTTTACCGGCACATTTGGCATCAAGCCGACCTTCGGCTACGTGCCGCAATGGCCGGCCAGTTCCATGACCATCCTTTCGCATCTGGGGCCAATGACCCGCACCGTCGAAGACTCGGTCCTGATGCTGCAAACCGTGGCCAGGCCCGATACCCGCGATGGCTTGATCGGCGCCCCGCGCACCACGCCCTGGCTGGCACAGAGCGATGACCTCAAGGGTTTACGCATCGCCTACAGCCCCAAGTTCGGCTATGTCGACGTTGACCCGCAGGTTGCCCGCGTAGTGGCCCAAGCGGTGCAGCGTCTGGCCGAACTCGGCGCCCATGTCGAGCAGGTTGACCCAGGTTTCAGCGATCCGCTGGAGACCTTCAACACCCTGTGGTTTGCCGGTGCAGCGCGCTTGGCCGGCCAACTCAGCAGTGCCCAGCGCGAACTGATGGACCCGGGGCTGCAACGGATTGCCGGGCTGGGCGAGCGTATCACCCTTGAGCAATACAGCACCGCACTGGAGGCACGGGCGGCATTGGTCGCGCACATGAACGACTTCCATCAGCGCTACGACATTCTGGTCTCGCCCATGCTGCCCATTACCGCATTTGCGGCCGGGCACAACGTGCCGCCCGAGTCCTCATTGACCGACTGGATGCAATGGACCCCGTTCACCTACCCGTTCAACCTGACCCAACAACCGGCGGCCTCAGTGCCCTGCGGGCTGGCCGACAATGGTCTGCCAGTAGGCCTGCATGTGGTCGGCGCACGCTTCGCCGATGACCAGGTACTGCGAGTTTGCCGGGCCTATGAAAAACACTTCGCGCAAAGCCACCCGCGCGCGCCCATAACGGCTTAATTAAAAAGTACCCAATCTGTAGGAGCGAGCTTGCCTCGCGATCTTTTGATCTTTAAAAAGACCGCTCGCCCCTACAGATCAATAATCGTCAGCCATGGCCAACGCGCTTGGTAGCTTCTGGCCTTGTGCATAAACAAATCAGGCTGCGGGGTTAACGGGTTATTGCGTAACAGCCCCTGCCCGATGTCATCCAAACCATAAGGCGCATACACCTCGCCGCTGTCAGCGCAAATCCCCACGCAGGTCCCGGCCACCAGATAACGATCAATACCGTCCCGGGCGGTAAACAACTGCGGATAAGGCCTGCCGAAACGTTCGGGATACCAGAGGTGCACCCGGGCCTGGTTCTTGATATCGACGTTCACACCCAGATCCTCGAACAGCTGCCGTGCCTTGATAATGACTTCGTTTTCCGCCTCCCAGGACACGTCTTGATCAAAGTAAAAAACGTCGTAATCCTTAACCCCAAACGCCGGCGGCAGGTTTGAGCGATGGTTCCAGACCGCCTGAAACAGGCTCCCCGCCGTCAACAAGCACTGTTCAACGCCCAGCTTGGGCAAGCGCTCCATGAGCTCAGCGTTGACCGGGTTACCCATTGCCAGGCTGACAAAGTGTTCAGGCGTCAAATTCATCGGCAGTCCTTTAGCTTCTGCGTTCCAGTTGGGCACAACTCTATCCGGGTTCCATGACCGGTTCTAGCCGCACACACCGGAGCGATTCTGACCGGCGGCTGTCATATACCGTTACCTATGCCGCACTATAACCACCATGCCTATACGTCCTGCATCACTCGCCCCTGTTTATGAATACCCTGAGCACCTGCGTGCTCAAGTCGCTGCAGCACCGCGAGCACCTGGGGTTTACTTCTTTTATGCGCAAGACGACTCGATGCCGCTGTACATCGGTAAAAGTGTCGATATCCGAAGCCGACTGCTGGCACACCTGCGAACACCCGAAGAAGCCCGCATGCTGCGCCAAGCGCAAAGAATCGAGTATGTGCAAACCGCCGGAGAAATCGGCGCGCTGCTGCTGGAATCGCGCCTGATCAAAGAACTGCAACCCCTCAAAAACAAGCGATTACGCAAGCAACGACGGTTGTGCTCAATACGCGTCATCGATGGTGCTGTAGACATCATCGACACCACAGACTTGCCCGGCGCCAGCCCGTTGTACGGGCTGTTCCGCAACAAGCGCATGGCCACTGAAGCGTTGATGCTGATCGCTGACGAGCAGCGCCTGTGCCACAGCCTGCTCGGCATTGAAAAAGCTATGGGGCGCACTTGCTTCAGAGCACAAATCGGCAAATGCGCAGGCGCCTGCAGAGGCGATGAAAGCCATGCAGCCCATACCGAACGCTTGTTAACCGCGCTTGAACGCTGGGCCGTACACCGCTGGCCATTCCCCTGCGCAATCGCACTGCACGAGCGCCACGGTGAACACGAGGAATACCACGTCGTGGACGGCTGGCATTACATCGGCACCTACGCCACGGAAGCTGAAGCCAGGCAGGCACCGAAAAGCACCGGCCAGGCATTTGATGCCGATTGCTACAAGATCCTCGTGCGTCCGCTGCTGCTAGAGGGTGCCGAGCTGATCATGCTTGGGTAGCGACCGGTCCCCCTCGCCTTCTTGACATCTTCAATGTGCCCCGGCAAATTGGCCGCCCATTCTTTTTCGGCCCCTCTTAAGTGCACCGCCCAGGCGTTAAATCGCGAAGCGGTCATACCTGAAGCCGACTTTTAATCGGTCGCCACTGCCCGGCGCACCTATCATCAGACCTGAAGAGAAGAAGGATGATTTCATGATCATTCGCAAGGGTAACGCTGCGGACCATCCGCAGTTGCTGAACATCTGGCTGCGCGCAGTGCAGGCCACTCACGACTTTTTGCAGCCATCCGACATCGAAGCACTGACCCCGCAGTTACGTGACATCTACTTGCCCGCCGTAGAGCTATGGGTCGCGGCAAATACTGAAGACTGGCCACTAGGGTTCATTGGACTGAGTAACAACCATGTGGAAATGCTCTTCGTAGACCCACAACAGCATGGCCAAGGCATTGGCCGAGCCTTGCTGGATCATGTCCGCACGTCGCGCGCGACGCTCAGCGTGGATGTCAACGAGCAAAACCCACAGGCCGCAGGGTTCTATTTGCACTACGGCTTCGTACAAACGGGGCGTTCGCCACTGGACGGCGAAGGACGACCCTTCCCGTTGTTGCACATGAACTTGCCTGAGTAAAAAGGCTGGGGCTGTGTGTCACACCGCATACAGCCCCGCAACAGGCCCCCATGAAAGAGATGACGAAGTATTACTCTTCTAGCTTAAAAACCAACTCTCCCATATTCAAAAATCGCCTACGTCTTGAATTGCCCCATAGCGCGAACGTGTATTACCGATCTGATCAAAAGTTCCATTGCTTGTGCAATTAGATAAAAAAACCAACTGACCATACGGCAATATCCCCACTTTAAACAATGATTAAAACAGCACAGCAGACTCTCAGTAACCCCTCGCCAAATCACACAGCCTAGACACTATCAACGACAACACAAATTTTATTTTATATTTGCATTTTGACAAAACGCCTTCTTAACTCTTTCCGGCTTTAGGAGTACATCTAAACCTCACACAGGAGTTACACCATGAAACGGATCGCTTTAATCCTCGCCGCTACATTCCCTGTCATGGCTTTCGCAGCTTCTCAAAACACCATCACGTTTAACGGACAAGTCACCGATCAAACATGTACGGTTGCAGTCAATGGTAATGCGGCCAGCCCGATGATCCTGCTACCCACTGTGAGTGCCACATCGTTGAGTGCCGCGAACAGCAAAGCCGGAGAGACCCCTTTTACTGTAAGTATCAGCGGTTGCACTGCCCCATCATCAACAGCCCTGGCGATCAAAACTGCATTCTTGGGCAACAACGTGACCAGTGCTGGCAACCTTGGCAGCTCAGGTACAGCCACAAACGTACAAATTCAATTGCTTAGCGCACCTGCAGGTACGGCCATCGTACTTGAAGGGGTCACCTCGGTGGCCGGTCTGGTTCTACCCAGCGCGCAAACTGAAACCAGCCATGATTTCGCTGCGCAGTATGTCAGCGAAACAGGTGGTGCCACTGCGGGTACAGTTACAGCCAGCGTGCAATACGCTTTGGATTATCTGTAAGACAGTAGTCCACTCTACCGGGCAATACGCCCGGTAGAGTTGTCTCCCCCTAACTTCCCTACTCTTTACACGTTGTGTGCGGATTGCCATGTCACGCCTAATAAAACTAACTCAGACCTTCACTCTAACTCTCTTGGCACTTTCAGTGAATCCTGTTAGTGCCAGTGTCATCATGACCGGCACCCGAGTGATATACCCTGCTCAGGCGCAAGAAAAAACCGTGCAGTTGACCAATCAGAATGCACTGCCCTATATCGTGCAAATGTGGATTGATAACGATCCTGACAATAATGAACCGAAAAATACCACTTCACCTTTTATTGCCAATCCGCAAATTTTTCGTATTAACCCGAATGCCGGACAGACTGTTCGCTTGGTCTTTACTGGTAACAGGTTAGCCAAAGACAGAGAAACACTCTTTTATCTTAGTTTCTTGCAAATGCCGGCCATCAAGGCCAGCGAATTACAGGCCAACAAGTTGCTGGTTGGCGTGAACAGCCGGATGAAACTGTTCTACCGCCCTCAGCAACTGGCGGGCAACCCGGATGAACTGAGTAAATCACTTAGCTTCAAAGTGCAAGGCAGGTCCATCGTCGCCAGCAATCGCAGTGGTTACTACGCCACCGTGCGCGACGCGAAGGTGATCCATGGCGGTCAAACACTTACCGTAAATCAGGCTGTGATGATTCCGCCACTGAGTGAAGTCAACTGGATGCTTCCCACTCATACGTCAGCCAGCAAAGGCGACATGCTACGCCTGACGTTAGTCAACGATTACGGTGCAGATGTCATCAATGACCTCCTTATTAACTGATGGCCCGGGATGAGTGTTTATGCTTGTGCGTCGCGTTTATGTATTTAAAAAGGATTTTAAGGTTTCACGCTTATATGGATTACGCGATCTGGTAGGAGCATCGGCGTTAACCACTGTCAGTTTGTTGTGCCCTGATCCGGTTCTGGCAGAACCTGCCACAGTGAGCGCTAACGACCCATACGTTTTCGACGACAACATGATGTTCGGTAATGGCTCGTTATCGCGTTTCAACCGTATTAACGCAGTAGAACCAGGGCAGTACAAAGTCGATCTATTTATCAACCGGCGTTTTGTAGATCGGGTTGACTTGCGCTTTGCCAGCCAGGGAAATGGCGATGTCCAGCCCTGTCTGTCAGAGAAACTGCTGGAGTCTTCAGGTGTGCTTAAAAGCGCCATTCATACCACCGACGACAATCAATGCCTGATCCTCTCACAGGCCATCCACGGCGCCTCCACGGCTTTCGATTTTTCGATACTGAGACTGGATTTAAGCATCCCGCAGAGCCTGATGATCAACACGCCAAGGGGTTACGTGCCAACACAGAGTCTTGATGCTGGCAGCCTTATGGGCTTCGTCAATTACAGCGCCAACCAATATCATGTGACTCGCTCCGGTAAAAACAACAGCAGTACAGATTCGAGTTATCTGTCCCTGAACAGTGGCTTGAACGTGGGTCTATGGCGCTTGCGCCAACAGGGAAACTGGCGTTATGACAACGATTACGGATCGCACTGGAATACGACCCGTACATACGCCCAACGAGCATTACCGGGCATTAAGGGCGACCTGACTTCAGGCCAGGGGTTTACGTCGGGGCGTTTTTTTTCAGGGCTAAGTTATACCGGTATTGAGATCGCCTCTGACGACCGCATGTTGCCCGAGTCACAGCGCGGATATGCGCCCACGATACGAGGAGTCGCTACCAGCAACGCACAAGTGATCGTGCGTCAGAACGGCAATGATATTTATCAAACTACCGTCACGCCGGGTCCATTTGAGATCAATGACCTTTATTCAACCAACTACAACGGCGACCTCGAAGTCTCTGTGATTGAAGCTGATGGTCACGTCAGCACGTTTACGGTGCCCTTCTCGGCGGTTCCGGAATCATTACGCCCTGGCGTGTCTCGCTACAGCTTGGCGCTGGGACGAACCCGAGACAACGGAGATCACGATCCGTTTGGTGAGGTGACCTACCAAATCGGCCTGAGCAATAGCATTACCGCCAACAGCGGCCTGAGAATCGCGGATCGTTATCAGGCGTTCGTAGTAGGAGGCGTGTACTCCAGCAGCCTGGGTGCATTCGGCCTGGATACTACGTACTCACGGGCTGACTTGCCCGGAGACGGTCAGTTGGATGGCTGGATGGGACGTCTGTCATACAGTCGAACGTTTCAGCCCACCAACACTACCTTATCAATAGCCGGGTATCGCTATTCCACTGAAGGCTATCGCGATTTGGGCGATGTCTTAGGGGTACGCAGATCGACTCGAAAACACGAAACCTGGGAGTCGACAAGCTACATGCAGCGCTCGCGCTTCGAAGTGTCGATTAACCAAAGCCTTGATGACATGGGCAGCGTATTTCTGTCGGGCTCGACCCAGGACTATCGCAATGGTCGAGACCGCGACACTCAGTTACAGTTTGGCTGGTCCAACACACTGCGTAACAATATCAGCCTGAACCTGACAACATCACGGCAGACTACCGGCAGTTACCTGAACCGCCGCAGCGGGCACTATGACGATCCGCTCGACAACACATTCGCCAATGGTGGTCTTGGCATTGCTCGTACAGACGGCAGAAGCGAAACCGTCACACTGCTGTCCGTGTCTTTCCCGCTCGGCAGCCCCGGTCGCCCTAACACGCCCTATCTAAGTACCTCGGTCACCCATAGTTCGGACTCTGGCAATGTGTATCAAACCTCGTTATCAGGCACTCAGAGCGACGATCAGTCGCTGAGCTATGGCATTGACGCCTCTCGCGATGCCCAACAAAAGCTCAACGTTTTTAGTGCCAGCCTTCAAAAATATCTGCCCAACGCTTCTCTGAGTGCCACAGCCTCCAAAAGTCAGGATTACTGGCAGGCCTCATGGAGTGCCCGCGGTGCTCTGGCAGTGCACGAGGGGGGTATCACTTTTGGCCCGTACTTGAGCGATACCTTTGCGCTGATCGAAGCCAAGGGCGCCAGTGGTGCCAAAGTCATGAGCGCAAGCGGAGCCACGATCGATAGCCGAGGGTACGCGCTGGTGCCGTCACTAACGCCATACCGCTACAACTCCGTTGTCATCAACCCGGAAGGTATCAGCGAAAAGACGGAAATCGGCAATGGCCAACAACGCGTTGCTCCATATGCCGGAGCGGCAGTCAAGGTCAAGTTCAATACGGTAATCGGCAACGCAATTCTGGTAAAAGCCCTGCGCAGTGACGGCAAAGCAGTGCCCATGGGAGCCGATGTACTGGATGACAGCGACAGCGTAATTGGCATGGTCGGCCAAGGCAGCCAGGCCTACCTTCGGACCGACAAACTCAAAGGCACGTTGGTCGCACGCTGGGGCGACGCTCCAGAAGAACGATGCAGCATGCACTTCGACCTGGCTCGACAGGATGTCAGTCAGGCACTGATCAAGATCAATAGCGAGTGCCGCATCCCATGATCCCTTTTTACAAAAAGAACACCCTAATGATGATTTCCCGTTATCGATTAACGCTCACACTTATCGTGATGTTCGGGGCAGTCATTTCTGACGCTCAGGCAACCTGCAAAAGAATTTACTCCGGCATCCAGACGCGCGACAACAATACCGCTCAACTGACCTTCGGCCGGATCAATCTGACATCAACGCACTTACAGCCCGTGGGCACTCTGCTTGGTTCAATCGTTATTTCACCGGCTTCGGCCCCCGGACTGACCAGTGAAACTGTTATGTGGGAATGTGATATCACTGATGCTGATGACCTCTACGAACTTTTTGCCACTAATGGTGATGACCGGGTGGGCGGGTTCTGGGACATTGGGGCTGCCGATGGTCTGCCTAATTACTTTGCGACCTGGTTTCCTTATGTTGCAATCAGGCTGACTCATGTCAATTCCGGCCAGGTTTACACCCGTTACTGGCAGCAAGCCCGGATCACCGAATACGACACGGTAGGCAACAAGATCCAGATTAAGGCAAAACACTTGAGCTTGATCCAGGCCGAGCTCGTTCGTGTGTCAAGTCTCCCTCCAACGACAGGCTCAGTTTCAAATTATTGCACTGGAACAGCCGCCAGCAGTGGTAGTGGTGTTTATCCTTACACCTGTACACAACCCAACGGTTATATCCAGTTCCAGGGTGGCGGTATCAAGTCCGACTCGGTCGGGGAAGACTCCAGCAGATACTACAGATTTTGGGGCGCTCGAAACGGCGTTGGGTACGGCATGCGCTCGGCGGCGTCAATCAGCTACGCTGCCACTTGTGTAGCCAGAAACGTCACACCTGTCGTCACCTTCCTGCCCGTCACCGCCGCTGAGCTTAACCAGGGAGCCACGCGCAGCAGCGACTTCACCATTGATCTTGAATGCGATAACGCGGTGAATTCCGGAACATCAACCAATCAAACAGCACTCGGTATTCAAGTCGCTCAAAGCGCCTATACCCAAGCCCAATCCATGGGTCTTGTGACCAGTGGCGGCGCAGTCACTCACTTATTGCCCAACGGCTATGGCAGCGATCCGTCGGTTGCGACGGGTGTCGGGATCAGCCTGCGCAACGCAAAGGACGGCACTGCCATGAATTTTTTAGGTTGGTCCAACACCGGCACCGGTGCCTCCGGTGGCTGGTACCCGGTCTTGGATGGGGCGAGCAGCAATGGGAGCAACACGCAGAACTTCACCAATTATTCGCAGACCATCACTGCCACCCTCAGTGCACTGCCCGGTTTGACGGCCAAACCGGGAAAAGTCAACGCAACTGCTTATGTCTTGGTGAAAGTACAATGAATAAAAAAAAATGTGCGCAATTGCTGCTTTGGGGAGGGTTAGTGCTGAGCGCTTTGCAAAGCGCTCATGCCGGCGTCATGCCGGAAAGGACCCGGCTGATCTTCCACGAGGGGCAAACACAGCGCTCGCTGATGCTTGCCAACACCAATACCTATCCGGTCGTTGTACAAACCTGGCTCGACAACGGCGAGGGTAATCAAGCCCCGGAAAATGCTGTGTCAACCATGGTCGCACTGCCCTCGGTATTCAAGCTGCAAGCAGGCGCCATTCAAGGCTTGCGAATCGTTCAAGATGCTAGCTCACTTCCAAGAGACCGCGAGTCGGTGAGTTGGCTGAACATTTACGAGATCCCGCCCACCAAAACGATTGGCCCGATGCTTGCGACTCAAGTTGCTGTGGCAATGAACACCCAAATGAAGGTGTTCTACCGCCCTGCCAACTTACCTGTTCCCCCGGAAAAAATGGCCACATTGCTCACCTTCAGCCTTAAGCAACACGCTGGTGGCTGGATCTTGGTATGTCACAACCCCACCCCTTATCACGCCTCATTTTCCTCTCTGAGTGTAATGGATGAAGGTCGAGAGCGCGCCAATGCCAAAACGCTGGACATGATGACCCCTCCTTTAAGCGAAAAACCCTATTCATTGGCCTCCTTTAGCCTTGATGTTCAGAGCAAGCTGACTGTGAATTACACGCTGATTGATGATGAGGGCCACTATCACGACGCAAGTACAACCGTGAAAATTCCCTAGAATCGACTGAAGGGTCTATGCCCCATCTACTCGGTAGGCTTGGAAGCCAAGACAATTGTACCGTTGAATGTCTGGCATTTTCTAAATCGCTCTATGGTGTGTTACAGGCAGAGCCCATGGCGAGGAACTCTAGAAAAATTCGTCCAACTGCTCGAAAAACTCGCGCTTGGCCGGTTCATCTCCCTCGCCCAACTCAGTTAGAAACTCACCGGCAACGCCCAAAGAGACGTCTTTACGCAAAAAGCGATGAACAAAGGCAATGTCCAACCATCGATCGGCACTCCCGCCACGACCCAAATCAATGAAGTGCAGCGTGTCATGGGCATCGACAAACACATTGGCCCCACACAGATCGCCGTGACTGAACACTCGGTCCTCTGGCGGCTTCGTTTTATGCAGGTGAGCGACAAGATCCAGCGGAGTCTGCAAGTAAGGCCACTGCTGCAGGTTGTAACAATCCTCGCCCAAGTTATGTGCCAGCAGATAGTCCAGCTCATGCAGACGCGTTTCAACACTTGAATCAAACGGGCAATCGTGGATTGGCACAGCCTGTAACTGCCGCACCGCCTCGCAAAAAAACATGATGATCGAAGACGGGTCATTGATACGCGCCTGAAGGGGTTGCCCTTCGACACAACGCGTAATCATGAACTCACCTTCAACGCTTTCCGCGACAGCCACCACTTCAGGAACATTCAGGCGATCTGCGAGCCAAGACAAGACCCGCGCCTCTCGTAACACGCTATACGTGGTAGGTGCCAAGATAGCCGGGCAAATTTTGAGAAAGAAACGATCGTTACCACGTTTGAAGCTATAAACATCGCAGGCGGATTCACCGATCTCGTCGGCTCTCAGCGCGGCGCCACCTATGAATTGTTCAATAGTGCGAGGCAGTTTGATGATCATCGGTACTCGACTCGACAGGCTTTAAAACTCATTTCAGCCGTCACCATAACAAAATTGTAGGAGCGAGCTTGTCTCGCGATCTTTTGCTTTTGAAGATCAAAAGATCGCGAGACAAGCTCGCTCCTACAGGCTCAATGTTTACTTAAGTCAATTGCAATTCCGATTCCTGATAAACTCCCGGCCATTACGCCTCAGCAGAAGCTTGAGCGCACAGCCTTTCATATTCCAGCCTGCCTCGCCTTAAGTCCTCATCATTTAAGGGCTTTGCTGCACTGCGGTACATCAAGCCTATAAAGCGGCTGGAAATGCATACTTTTGAACGATAGATCATGACTAAAATTATCGCTGAAACCACCGTTATAGAGCGCTCAGAACCCTCCAGAAGATTTTCTGTGGCACCCATGATGGATTGGACTGACCGCCACTGCCGCTTCTTCCTGCGGCTGATGTCCAAACATGCACTGTTGTACACCGAGATGGTGACCACCGGTGCTTTGCTGCACGGTGATGCCGAGCGGTTTTTGCGGCATGACGATACTGAGCATCCGTTGGCATTGCAGTTGGGCGGCAGTACGCCTGCGGATTTGGCGGCGTGTGCGCGTTTGGCGCAGGCGGCGGGTTATGACGAGGTGAATCTGAATGTCGGCTGCCCGAGTGATCGGGTGCAGAACAATATGATTGGCGCGTGTTTGATGGCTCATCCGGCGCTGGTCGCCGAGTGTGTGAAGGCGATGCGCGATGCAGTGTCGATTCCGGTGACGGTCAAGCACCGTATCGGGATCAATGGCCGTGATAGCTACGCGCAGTTGTGCGATTTTGTCGGCACGGTGCGTGATGCCGGTTGCGAAAGCTTTACGGTGCATGCGCGTATCGCGATTCTGGAAGGGCTTTCACCTAAAGAAAACCGTGATATCCCGCCGCTGCGCTATGACGTTGTGGCTCAGTTGAAGGCTGATTTCCCGGAGCTGGAGATTGTCCTAAACGGCGGTATCAAGACGCTGGAGGAATGCCATGCGCATTTGCAGGTGTTTGATGGTGTGATGCTGGGTCGTGAGGCGTATCACAACTCTTATTTGTTGGCGGAGGTCGATCAGCAGTTGTTTGGCAGCACAGAGCCGGTTATCACCCGTGCGCAGGTGCTGGAGCAGCTAAGGCCGTATATCGCTGCGCATATCGCCTCGGGCGGTTCGATGCATCACATCACGCGGCATATTCTGGGCTTGGGTCAGGGCTTCCCTGGCGCGCGACGTTTTCGTCAATTGCTGTCGGCGGATATTCATAAAGCCAAGGATCCGCTGGCGCTGCTGGATCAAGCCGCCGAGTTGCTGGAAGGCCGCTAATACCCGGGCAAGCAAAAGGGGCCGTACCTGTACAGGACGGCCCCTTTTTTGTGCGCCGTGGATCAATGGCGCTCGAGCGCGTTCACCAGGTCATGAAAGGCTTCACGGTTGGAATCATTGAGGCCCATCAGGATTTTGTGCGCTTCAAGCACCTTGACCCGCACCACGTCTTCAGTCTCGTCTTGCGACGGCAAGTCTGTGAGGCACTCAGGGCAAGGTATTGGTCTGTTGATGATATTGAAGACCTGATCGAAGCCCATCGACTGCAACAGTCGGGTGATGTCTTCGTGGGTGGTCACGACCGTCGGCAACAGGCCTATTTTTTGGCGCGACAAAATCGACAGTTTCGCCAGCAAGCCCAATGTGGTGCTGTCGATACTGCGAGTCTCTGTCAGGTCAATCACGATGGCCGTAAAGTTGCGCGCCGTGAAGATCCTTTCGATTGTCGCATCCAGTGCTGAACACAGTGTCAGACGCACTTCACCGACAAACTTCAGGACGAAGGTGCCGTCCTGTTCGGCGAACTGAATTCTACCGGTACTCATGTAAGATTCCTGCTTAACACCATCAGGGCGATATCATCCGGCATCTCCCCTAGCGTAGCTAATCCAAAAACCTGGCGCAGACCATCCAGGCTGCCACCCGCTGCTTTTACCAATTGAGGTAGAGCAGCTTCTTTCTCTTTGAGTGTAGGCTCGGCCAAAAGGTCCAAAATTCCGTCAGACATCAACGTCAGGCTGAATGTCTCAGGCAATTTCAGCACCTGATCTTCGTAAGTGGCCTCGTTGAACAGGCCGACCGGCAACCCTCGCCCTTCCAGATACGTCACGCTGTCCGGGGTATAAAGCACCGGTAATGGCAGGTGCCCACCGATGCTGTAGGTCAGCAGGCCGGTCTCTTGGTCAATCACACCGCCGACCATAGTCACATGCTTGCCCAGCTTGCAGTTGATCAAGCCGCGGTTGATGTGCGCGAGCACTTCGGACGGCTTGAACTCAGGCAAAGTGCCATTGCGCTTGGATTCAAACAGCAGGCGCGTGGTCATGAACTTGAGCAACACAGTCACGAACGCTGAAGACGCGCCATGGCCAGAAACATCCGCAAGGTAAAACGCTACCCGACGCTCATCGACCTTGAAGTAGTCGACGAAATCGCCCGACAAATACAACGACGGAATAATCTGGTGCGCGAAGTCGAACCCGTCGAGCGACCAGGGGCTGGTAGGCAGCATGTTCATCTGCACCTGCCGCCCGGCGTTCTGGTCTTCCTGCAGCAAGTGCAGGCTGGCTTCAAGCTCGCGGTTGGCAGATTCCAGCTTCTCGCGGTAGCGCTGGTTCTCGTGCAATAACCGGGCGCGGTCCAGCGCTCGATGCACGGAGTGCTCAAGCACCGCCAGGTCTTCAAGCGGCTTGATCAGGTAGTCGGCGGCGCCCAGACGCAGCGCTTCGACCACATCACTCATCACACCGGCGCCCGAAATCACGATCACCGGGGTCTGTGCCGAGCGCTGGGCGACCTGGCGAATCAACTCCAGGCCGCTCATTTGCGGCATGCGCAGATCGCAGATCACTAAGTCCGGTTGCTCTTGCTCGAACACCTTGAGACCTTGCACGCCATTACTGGCCTGCAGGACGCTGAAGCCGCTGTCTTCCAAATAGGCTGCCAAACTGGCACGCACTACTTCGTCGTCATCAATGATCAGCAGCGTGGCACTGGTTTTTTGCATGTGGGCAAACGGCGCCAGAATTAGGTTTGCGTCAGGGCTCGAACACATCGGGCCCAACGACTGAATAGGCTTTTGAACATCCCTCATCAGAAAGATTGTTTTAATCATTCCTGCAAAGGTGCTCGTGTAAGGCGCAGACGGTACTCCCATCTGCGGGGGGTTTCAAGCTCAGGCCGATAGCGGCTTGACGTGTTCACCCGGTTAAATTCCCTCGGGTTATAAGAACATCGTAAACAGCAACTAAAACCTTGGTTTAAACGCCCTTAAAGATGCATTTTTTTCATGAACTTGCATGCAAAAAACGGCCATAAAGGCCGTTTTTTGTGGGCAGGGTGAATGACTTAAAAGTCGTCTTCAACCTCGCCGTCTTTGATTCTGAACTCACGGTTTTGCAGGTACGCGTTACGAATAAAGACGTACTTGTCGCCGGTGATCAGTTTTTCTGCCGACAACAGGCTGGCACGCGCATCGATCACATCCATGCCGATCGCCATGTTGCGCGCCGGAATATCGTTCATGTAACGGTATGGCTTGGTGAAGGAGTCCGGGTAGATACCGGCTGCGTCACGCACGGTGCTTGGGCCCAGCAGCGGCAAGACCAGATAAGGACCGCTTGGCAGGCCCCAACGGCCCAGCGTCTGGCCGAAGTCTTCGTCGTTGCGTTGCAGGCCCATTTTGGTGCCCACATCAAAGAAGCCACCAATACCGAATATGGTGTTCATCAACATCCGCGAGGTGTCGACAGCTGCGGCGTGAGGCTTGCCTTGCAACACGTCGTTAGCCAGGTTGCGCACATCGCCGATGTTTCGGTACATGTTGTGAATGCCGTCTTGCAGAAACTGCGGCGTGATGAACTGGTAACCCTGAGCAATTGGCTTCAAGGCATAGGTATCAAGCGTGTCGTTAAACGTGAATATGGCACGGTTGAAGCCTTCCCACGGGTCAGCCTCGGTGGCCGCATTGGCAGCAAACGGTGCCATTGACACGGTGGCACACAGGCCAATTTGAGCAAGACGCTTGGTCCAGCGCATAGCAAAACTCCTTGAGAATACTTATCACTTGGGCGCTACGCCCTGGGGTCAGGCGATGAGTATAACGGCAATTGCATTTTTGACAGCCCCCTAAGCAGAGTTGGAGTGATGCTGGCCGATTTGATAGAGATCATGCACTCTAAGCGCGACTGGATTAATCTAGACGCCCGCTTGTAGATCTTTTGCGCTCCTCGAAGGTCTACAACAGTGCCTATCAATAAAGGATGAATGCTATGCCTGCCCGCGAACTGCAAGAACAACTCAATACCTTGCGCGAGCAACTGGACCAGAATCCGCCGCTCAATGAAGAACAACGCGAGCATCTAAACGATCTGGCCAAGCAGATTGAAGCCGAGATTGCTCTGGAAAAAGCCACTAACGACAGCAGCCTGGCTGACAACGTCAATCTCGCCGTTGAGCGTTTTGAAGTTGAACATCCATCGCTGGCGGTCACTCTGCGCAATATCGTGCAGACCTTGGGCAGCATGGGCATCTAACGCTCGCGCAGCTACCAGAAACAAAAAAGCCCCGGCTCAGTTCAACTGAGCCGGGGCTTTGTTTTACTGCTCAGGCTGTCAGAGCCCTGTTTGACCGCTCAATGCCAGATCCAGCAGTTCACGGTTGGCCACGGCATACA
This sequence comes from Pseudomonas sp. FSL R10-1350, assembly GCF_009600525.1. Classification (NCBI taxonomy): domain Bacteria; kingdom Pseudomonadati; phylum Pseudomonadota; class Gammaproteobacteria; order Pseudomonadales; family Pseudomonadaceae; genus Pseudomonas; species Pseudomonas sp. FSL R10-1350. The sequence continues at coordinate 63,080 of NZ_WIVR01000003.1, read as the reverse complement.
TCGCGTAATCGTTGCCGGTAGCCGCACGCAGGTCGACCAGCATCGAACGCCAGCGCTCAACCATCGACTGGTTCTGCTCAAGCCACAAAGCTACACGTGCTTCAATTTCGACCGGGGCATCAGCCATCTGCAACACCGATACGGTGATTGCGCGCTGCTGCCAGTCGATGTCGTCACGGAAGGCCTCGCGGGCAAGCGCCTGCCAGTTGTTCTCCACCGGTAAGTTGCTGATCTGCTGCAAGTACCAGGTCAGGTCCAGTGCGCTGCCCACGGCAAAGTACGCCTTGGCCACATCCGCGGCGTTCTGACCGGTAACGTCAGACGCTTCGATGATCGGCAACAAGGTGTACAGGTGCGTGGTGCCTGCCACCATGCGTGACAGCAACTCCGGCACGCCCGCATCAACGTACGCTTGATAACGGGTCTCCCAGCCTTCGCGGGTCGGGCCTTCCAGCAGTTCGTTGAGCTTGAGGCCCAGCGCGGCCAGATGCGGACCAAAGTGCGCAACATCGCGCGCGGCGTCCAGCTCGTTACGACGGCTGCGCAAGAACCAGCGGGTGGCACGACGGCCAAGGCGCATCAGTTCGTCCATCAATGCCAGCTGAATTTCGGCCGGCACTTGATAGTCCAGCGCTTCTATCTGACGGAACCAGTGCGGGAGGTGGAAAATGTCACGCACGATGACATAAGCCCCGGCCACGTTGGCCGCGCTCATGCCAGTCGACTCTTTCAGGCGCTCCACAAAGGTGATGCCCATGTGGTTGACCAGGTCGTTGGCGATCTGCGTGCTGACAATCTCGCGCTTCAAACGGTGACGGCGCATGGCTGCGGCAAACTTGTTGACCAGCATTGGCGGGAAGGCCGTTTCCATATCGCGGGTCAGGTAGTCGTCATCCGGCACCTGGGAGTTGAGCAACGCCTCCTTGAGGTCGATCTTGCTGTACGAGATCAAGACCGACAGTTCAGGGCGTGTCAGCCCATGACCTGCGGCCACGCGCTCGTTGAGCTGCTCTTCAGACGGCAGGAACTCAATGGCGCGGTCCAGCTTGCCACGGGCTTCCAGGTCGTTCATCAGGCGTTTGTATTCAGCAATGCGCTCATAGGCACGACGCGCTGCCAGAGAAATGGCCTGCGTCTGCTTATAGTTGTTGCCCAATACCAGCGCGCTCACTTCGTCAGTCATGCTGCCGAGCAGTTGGTTGCGCTGTTTCTCGGTCATATCGCCTGCCTGCACCACTTCATTGAGCAGGATCTTGATATTCACTTCGTGGTCAGAGCAGTCCACGCCGCCGGCATTGTCGATAAAGTCTGTGTTCGAGCCGCCGCCGTTCAGGCCAAACTCCACACGGCCCAGTTGGGTCATACCGAGGTTACCGCCCTCGCCCACCACCTTGCAGCGCAACTCGTTGCCATTGACGCGCAGCGCATCGTTGGCCTTGTCACCCACATCGGCATGGCTTTCCGTGCTGGCCTTGACGTAAGTACCGATACCGCCGTTCCACAACAGGTCTACCGGGGCCTTGAGCAAGGCATTGAGCAGCTCGGTCGGGGTCAGTTTGTCGGCAGTGATCGCAAAGCGCTCTTTCATCTGCGGTGAGATGGCGATGCTTTTCGCGCTACGGGAGAAGATCCCGCCGCCCGCTGACATGATGCTGGTATCGTAATCCGACCAGGCTGAACGTGGCAGGTCGAACAAGCGCTGACGCTCGGCAAAGCTGTTGGCTGGCTCAGGATTAGGATCGATAAAGATGTGCAGGTGGTTAAAGGCCGCGACCAGCTGCAATTTGTCAGACATCAACAAGCCATTACCGAACACGTCACCGGCCATATCGCCGACGCCCACTACGCTGATGCTGTCTTGCTGGACGTTGATCCCGCGCTCTCTGAAGTGACGCTGCACGCCCACCCAGGCACCACGGGCGGTAATGCCCATTTTCTTGTGGTCATAACCGGCCGAACCGCCCGATGCGAAGGCATCACCCAGCCAGAAGCCGTAGTCAATGGCAATACCATTGGCAATGTCCGAGAAAGTGGCCGTGCCTTTGTCCGCCGCGACCACCAGGTATGGGTCATCGTCGTCATGGCGCACTACGTTCAATGGCGGCACCAGCGCGCCATCCTTGAGGTTGTCAGTGATGTCCAGCAGGCCGGAGATGAAGATGCGGTAGCAAGCGATGGCTTCAGCCTGTACTTCATCACGGCTACCGCCCAGTGGCAGACGACGCGGGACAAAACCGCCCTTGGCCCCTACCGGCACGATCACCGAGTTCTTCACTTGTTGGGCTTTTACCAGGCCCAGCACTTCAGTACGGAAGTCTTCTTCACGGTCCGACCAGCGCAAGCCACCACGGGCCACGTTGCCGAAACGCAAGTGAACGCCTTCAACCCGAGGCGAATAGACAAAAAATTCAAACTTCGGCACCGGCTTGGGCAGCTCTGGAATCAGGTGCGGATTGAACTTGAAGCTGAAATACGAACGGTTCTGGCCGTTGGCATCCGGCTGGTAGAAGTTGGTTCGCAGGGTGGCTTTGATCAGGTCCAGATAACGTCGCAGGATGCGGTCTTCGTTGAGCACCTGAACGTCGTCCAGTGCGGTCAGAATCGCCTGTTCCAGACGCTGTTGCTTGTCTTCCAGGTCTTCGGCGGTCAGCTTGCGCGCCAGATAGAAGCGGGTCTTGAACAATCGGGTCAATTCGCGGGCGATGTCAGTGTGGTTGTTCAGGGTGCTGGCGATGTAGCCCAGATCGAAGCCCAGGCGGATCTGCTTCAAGTAACGCGCATAAGCCCGCAGCAACGCCACATCACGCCACGGCAAACCGGCCGTCAGCACCAGGCGGTTGAACGCATCGTTCTCGGCATCGCCCTGGACGATATGCACGAAGGCATCCTGCAGTGTGTCGTTGAGCTGCTGGATATCCAGGTTCAAGCCTTCGCCAGCGGTAAAGGCAAAGTCATGGATCCAGAACTCACGGCCATTGGCGTGACGCAGGCGGTACGGGAACTCGCCCAATACGCGCAAGCCAAGGTTTTCCAGAATCGGCAATACGTCAGACAACGCCAACGGCGTATCGGCGTGGTACAGCTTGCAATGCAGTTCCTGCCCGGCACTTTGGCCCAGCGGCTGGTAGAAACTCATCACCAGCGGTTTCTTTTCGCTGAGGTTGGACAAGTGCTGCATGTCCACCACCGCCGAGTGCGCGGCAAAGCGCTCGCGGTAACCTGCCGGGAAGCCTTTCGGGAAGTCTGCCAGCACCTTGGTGCCATTGGCTTCACCGAAGCTTTCAACCACCAGGCTGGCGTAGTCGTCGTTCCAGCTGCGGCACGCCTGAACTACTTCTTTTTCCAGCAACAGCGGGTCAATGTCGATGCGGTTTTTCGGGTCAACCCGCAGAATCAACTGAACCCGCGCCAGCACGGACTCCGAGAAGAAGGTCCAAAACTCGCAGTCCGACGCTTGCAGACGGTCCATCAGCACTTGCTGAATCTTCTGTCGCACTTCGGTGGAGTACACGTCACGCGGCACATAGGCCAGGCAGTAGCAGAAACGCCCATACGGGTCTTTGCGCAGGAACACGCGGATCTTGTTGCGCTCCTGGATTTGCACAATCGACATCACGGTGCTGAACAGCTCATCCACCGGGGTCTGGAACAAGTCATCACGGGGCAGGACTTCCAGCACCTGCGCCAACTCTTTGCCCAAGTGAGCTTTGACCTGGAAGCCAGAACGGCGCTCGATCTCGTCCACTTTGCGGCGGATATAAGGAATCACTCGCACGCTTTCGCCATACACCGACGAGGTGTACAAGCCCATAAAGCGGCATTCCTTGATCACTTTGCCATCTGCGTCGATCTGGCGGATCGACACGTAATCCGGGTACGCCGGGCGGTGCACGCGGCTCGGGTGGGCAGCCTTGGTGAACGACAGCAGGGTCGGCTCACGCAAGTAGCTCACCGCATAATCTTCGATACGCAGGTCTTCAGCGGTCAAGCCGACGCGCAGCAGCTTGGTCAGGCCGAGGAACGACTGCGGGTCATATTCGATATGACCGCCGTCTGCCTCGCCACGTACCACAAACTCTTCATAGCCCAGGAAGGTGAAGTGGTTGCCCAGCAACCACTCCAAAAAGCTCTTGATCTCGGCTTTTTCACCTGCATCCACGGCATATGGGCAGTTATCGACACTGGCCAGCAGCTCCCTGACCTTTGCCTTCATCGGCTCAAAGTCAGCCACGGCAATGCGCACTTCACCCAGAACCTGCTCCAGCTCCTTGCTCAGTACATTCAATTCAGCGGCGTTCGAGCAGCGGTCAATCTCCAGGTACATCAACGACTCTTGCGCGATGCCTTCACCGGTAGTGCCTTTGGGCAGAATTTCCAGCAGCTCGCCCTTGCTGCCACGACGCACGCTCAATACGGTGGTTTGCAGGGTGTGGATGCTGTAACCACGGCGGTTCAGCTCGGTACGCACCGAGTCCACCAGAAACGGCAAATCGTGATGCAACACTTCAACCGCGGTGTGGGTTGATTGCCAGCCATGACGCTCGTAATCGGGGTTGAACACCCGCACTTGCGGCTGGTCCGGGTCAAAGCGCTCCAGCAACCGCCAGGCCGACAGGGTGCAGCCGGCGAGATCGGACATGCGCCGTTGGGTGAGTTCGTCCAGTGAAATGATGCCGAAGAATTGCTCAGCAAACAGGGCTACTTGTGGCAGAGCCTGCTCACTGACGTGCTGGGCCAGTGCAGATTGCAGTTGATGCTGGAAGTCGGCTTTGCTGGCTGCGGTGAAGAACGCCATCTGTGGTACTCCGCTTGGGCTTGTTATTGAGAGAAGCGTCGCGTGCTATTCCCGCTTGGGGGACCTGTCACTACTGTGCTCAACCTTCAAGAACACAGCGTGACAGGGAGGTGAAGCTGGCTGAAACCCTGAGGTCACAACATTATTCCGGGATGCTTATCGGTAAAAACGACTGCCAGGTCCACAGGCTGCATGTTTAGCGATAACCATCAACAACGCAGCTTAACGACTGCATCGCCCGGCCTGCTTGCGGTGCGGCGACATATTCGGTCATGGGGCGGCAATCTTGTGACCCGGACAGGAACAACCCTAGCAGTGGACACTCATAAAACTTCATAAAAAAGCCTTAATTTCTGTCGGCAGTATCAGAAATATCTGACACGAAATAACAGGCCATCAGCCACCTACCCAGATTGAGCCAGCATAAAAACGCGAGGGCTGGCAAAATCGCCGCTTGATCAGTGATTAGATGCGCTCAGCGCCAGGAATTCCCCACCATGCAAATGACCACCGCCCTGCTCATGGCCAACCCGTGTGACGACGAAGAAGACAACATGGCCATGCTGTGCTGCCACAACGACAAGGGCGAAATGTTTCTGATGTCACGCTATCCGGACGAGGACGAGCTGGAAATCACCCTGGATGATGAGCCCTCCAGCCTCGACGGCGTAAAGGTCACACTCAGCCCGACTCGCCTGCTGATCGAAGTGGCGCCCGACGATGCCGACGTGCTGAACGGCAGCGACCATCTGGAGATCCTCCATAGCACCGATGCCGATGAACTGGCCGAGATCGAGCAAACCCTGAAAAACATTCTCGACGGCACCGGTACCTACATCAGCGAATTAAACTGACCCGCTACAGCCCGAACCCGCACACCGACAGGTATGACCGCCATGCGCCAACTCTTCGATGCCCACTGCCACATCATCGACAAGGCTTATCCGCTGATTCCCAATAACGGCTACTTGCCAGACTTTTTCAGCGTTGATGATTACCTCGCGCGTACCCGCGAGCTGGGCGTCGTCGGGGGCGCGGTGGTTTCAGGCTCGTTTCAGGGTTTTGATCAAACCTACCTGATTGCCGCACTCAAGCGGCTGGGTGAAGGCTTTGTCGGCGTCACCCAACTGCCCGCCAACGTCACTGACGCCGAGCTTGAAGCGTTGAACCAGCACGGCGTTCGTGCCCTGCGCTTCAACCTCAAGCGCGGCGGCTCAGAGCAACTCGACCAGCTCGAATCATTGGCCAAGCGCGTCTACGACTGCGTGGGCTGGCATTCAGAGCTGTACATCGACTCTCGGGAACTGGCGCCGTTGTACGAACGTTTGCTGCGATTGCCAGCGCTGAGCATCGACCATCTGGGGCTGAGCCACGAAGGTTTGCCGGCTTTGCTGCGCCTTGCCGAGCACGGGGTGCGCATCAAGGCCTGCGGTTTTGGCCGGGTTGACTTCGACGTACCGCAGGTACTTAAAGACATTCACGCGGCCAACCCGAGCGCCTTGATATTCGGCACTGACTTACCGTCAACCCGCGCACCAAGAACCTTTGAAAACAATGACATAGCGATTGTAGTTAATGCTTTGGGTGAAACCGGGGCGCAAAAGGCACTGTGGCAAAATGCCCGGAATTTTTATCGTCTGGACTGAGGTTCGCGGCTCATCGCAATCACGCTCCCCAGCACAATAGCCGCCCCGGCAATCACTCCGGCTGAAACCTCACTGCCCAACACCCCCGCCGCCAGCGCCATGGCGACGGGTGGGATGAGGTACATCACGCTGACCGAACGGCTGACTTGGGTGTGATTCAGTACAAAGCCCCATAACAGGTACGCCAACGCACTGGGAAACAACCCAAGGATCAACACCGCCACATTCACCCGGACCGGGGCCTTGAGCACCTCGTCCGTCAGCCCTGGCCAATACACGCAGAGCAGCAGCGTGCCGCCCCAGACCATGTAACACACAATGGTTAACGGGCTGTAGCGAGTAGAAATGTGTTTTTGCAGCACGAAATAGATGCTCCAGGACAACGCCGCCAGTAACAGCACCAGGCCCTGCGGGTGGAACTCACCCACGCCTTTATCGCCCCAGATCACCACCACGACCCCGAGCAAACCAACCGCGACCCACAACCAGCGCCACCCGCTGACGCGCTCCTTGAGGCACACCGCGGCGATAAATGTGCTGAACAACGGCGCGGTTTGCGCCAGCACACTGGATGCGCCGGGGCTGACCCAACGCTGGCCCATGTTCAACGCCATGTGGTGCAACGCCACGGCGAACAACCCCAACAGCATCAACCAGGGCACATCCCGCATCCGAGGCACGCCAATGCCGATAAACAGCGCAATCAACGCCATAAACAGCGATGCAATTAAAAATCGCAGCAAAGCCAGGTGCCCCGGCGAGTAGCTTTCCAGCCCGATATGGATCCCGATCGGTGAATAGGCCCAACACAACACGACAGCCGCCATGGCCATGGCCAGTTTGAAAGGTAACGACACGTTAGTGATCCTGAACCCATTGAAGTGGTGTTCAGTGTTTATCGCGCTCACGTGGGGCCACAAGTGAGATATAAAGAGCCCAGAATTCATCAGGAGTGAACAATGGAGCTCAGCCAGTTGCGCATGGTCAAGGCCGTGGCAGAGTGCGGCAGCATTGCGCTGGCCGCCGAACAGTTGCATTGCGTACCGTCGAACATCACCACTCGCATTAAGCAGCTGGAAAGCGAACTGGGCACCGCACTGTTCACCCGCGCCGGTCGCGGCTTGCGCATCAGCGCAGCCGGGCAGGTGTTTTTGGGCTATAGCGAGCAGATTCTGGCGCTGGTCGATCAGGCCAAACGCGCGGTTGCGCCCCAGGCCGTGCCCACCGGCAAGCTGCGCATTGGCGCAATTGAGTCCTGTGCAACCGGCAGACTGCCGCCCTTGCTCGCCGACTACCATCAGCGTTACCCGCAGGTCACCTTGGAGTTGGTCACCGGCAAATCAAAACAATTGCTCGATGATGTTAAACATCACCGACTTGACGGGGCCATGGTTGCTGGCTCAATCACTCAAACAAAACTATCTAAAACAATGCTTTACAACGAACACCTAGTGTTGATTGCGAGCCCTAAACTGGCGCCGCTTGCGCAACTGGCTGACGTGCACCGGCATACCGTGTTTATGTGGCCGCCCGGCTGCCCTTACCGTGCGGCGCTGGAAAACTGGGTGGCGGAACACGGGCTGGAAGTCAGCAAAATCGACTACGCCAATTGGGGCAGCATCATTGGTTGTGTCAGTGCTGGTGCAGGCTTGGCGCTAATACCCGAAGGCATGCTTCAGCAGTTTGGCGCCTGCGCACACCTTGTCACTTACCGCTTCCCCGAACTTGCACCCATGCCCAACCTGTTTTTCTGGCACAGCGAAACCGGCTCGCATGCCGCACGCGACGCTTTTGCCGCACTGCTGGCAGAGCATTTTCCCGTAGCAGTTGCCGAGCCTGCGAGGCTACGTCCGATTGCGTAGCGATCGTAAATACTGAGCACTGCGCCTATCTGACACACCGCGCTAGCTGACCTAGCGACACCTTAGTCGCCGGACGCAGCCTCGCAGGCTCGTCAGCGACTACAACAGCCAAATTGCGACTACTGACACACGGTAGACGCCACCCAAATGAACACTATTCTCAACAACCTGTCTGATTTGGTTTTTTTGCACAAAAAGCCCGCCTGCGATTAGTCCGAAACCCTCGCAATGGATTAAAGTAACGCCCCCGGCAACGGCGTAATTTATACGGCGTTGCAGTCCTTTTCAGGAACAGTCATCGATGGAACATCGTGAAGCGCTACTGGCGCTGCGAACCTTTCTTTCAACGCAGATTCTCGGTCAAGAAAAACTCATTGACCGCTTGTTGATCGCGCTGCTGGCTGACGGCCATATGCTGGTCGAAGGCGCGCCCGGCCTCGCCAAGACCAAAGCCATCAAAGAGCTGGCGGAAGGTATCGAAGCGCAGTTCCATCGCATTCAGTTCACCCCCGACCTGTTGCCTGCCGACATCACCGGCACTGAAATCTATCGCCCCGAAACCGGCAGCTTTGTCTTCCAGCAAGGCCCGATCTTCCACAATCTGGTGCTGGCCGACGAAATCAACCGGGCACCGGCCAAAGTGCAATCAGCCCTGCTTGAGGCGATGGCCGAGCGCCAGGTCAGCGTCGGGCGCAGCACCTACGAGCTGTCACCGCTGTTTCTGGTCATGGCCACGCAAAACCCCATCGAGCAGGAAGGCACCTACCCGCTGCCAGAAGCCCAGCTCGACCGTTTTCTAATGCACGTGAAAATTGGCTTCCCCGACGCGGCCGTAGAGCGCCGTATCCTGCAACAGGCCCGTGGCGAAGCCCTCAACGGTGAAACCAAGCCTGAACGCCGGGTCAGCCAACAGGCCATTTTTGCCGCCCGCAAGGAAATCCTCGGGCTGTACATGGCCGATGCGGTAGAGGAATACCTGGTGCAATTGGTCATGGCGACCCGTACGCCCGGCAAGTTCGACCCGGAAATGGCCGAGTGGATTGCCTACGGCGCCAGCCCCCGTGGCTCGATTGCCCTTGACCGCTGCGCCCGTGCACACGCCTGGCTTGCAGGTCGCGACTTCGTCAGCCCGGAAGACATCCAGGCCGTGCTGTTCGACGTGCTGCGCCACCGTATTATTTTGTCATTCGAAGCCGAGGCGGCTGGCATCGACCAGGACCGCGTGGTGCAACGCATCCTTGACGTTGTTGCCGTTGCCTGACGATGACCGCCCTCCTGCCCGCCGAGCCCGGCATTCGTGTGACCCTCACCGAACTGATCGAGATGCGCCATCGCGTGCGCGAGGTGCAGTTGTTCTCCACCCCCGGCCACCGCAGCCCGCTGGTGGGCTTGCACCACTCCAAGTTGCGCGGGCGCGGGGTCGACTTCGATCAGGTACGGATCTATCAGGCCGGGGACGATGTCCGCACCATTGACTGGCGCGTCACCGCACGCACCCAGGAACCGCACACCAAGATGTTCCATGAGGAACGCGAACGGCCGATCTTCATCCTCGCCGAGCAAAGCCGTCGGCTGTTCTTCGGCTCGGGCCAGATGTTCAAGTCGGTGCTTGCCGCTCAAGCCGCGAGCCTGATTGGCTGGGCCGCGCTAGGCCATAACGACCGGGTGGGCGGCCTGGTGTTTGGCGACCACGAGCATTACGAAATCAAGCCACGGCGCAGCAAGCAAAGCCTGCTGCAATTGCTCAACCGCTTGGTGCGTGTCAATCAATCGCTGCACACAGAAGTCCAGTCAGACCGTGATGCACTGGGCATGGCCTTGATCCGCGCCCGCGAGGTGCTGCGCCCCGGCAGTCTGGTGGTGGTGATTTGTGATGAGCGGGCACTGACCGACGCCGCCGAACAGCAATTGAGCCTGTTATCACGCCATTGCGACTTGATCCTGCTGCCGTTGTCCGACCCACTGGATCACGCCCTGCCCGCCGCCGGGCTGCTGCGCTTTGCCGAGCGCGGAGCCCAACTGGAACTGGACACGCTCAACTATGATTTGCGTCAGGCTTATCGCGCTCAGGCTGAAGCCCGTATCGCCCGCTGGGAGCTGCTCGCGCAAAAGCTGCGGGTATTGTTGATGCCCCTCAGCACACAAAGCGAAATGATCGAACAACTGCGTGAGTTCCTGAACGCCAAACGCCCCGGCAAATCGTCATGAACGAGCTCGAACACTTGCAACCGCTCATCACCCCGCCCGCGATTGGCTTGTGGCCACCAGCGCCGGGCTGGTGGTTGCTGCTGCTCCTGATTCCGGCTCTGGGCTGGGGTTTGTGGTGGTTGCGCCGTTATCTGCCTGCCAAGCGTCAATTGACCAACACCGAACAGCCCCTTGACCCGGTACGCGTAGCGGCCCTGGAAGAGCTGGCGCGGTTCAACAAACCTTACGATGGTGCGCCTGCCGGTGCCTGGCTGCAGCAACTCAACGGCCTGCTCAAACGCCTGTGCCGCAGCCACTACCCGTATAGCCAGAGCCATACCCTCAATGGTCGCAAGTGGCTGGCGTTTCTCGACAACCGCTGCCCGGCCGCCGGTTTGACCCGCTGGATGGTGCTGGTAGAAGGCGCCTACAAGCCCGAGTGCAAACTCGATGACAAGGCCATCGCCGGGCTCAATCAAGCGGTTGAAACCTGGATTCGCAAACATGTTTGAGTTCGCCTGGCCCTGGCTATTCGCCTTACTGCCACTGCCCTGGGTGATGCGCCTGGTGCTGCCGGCTGCCGACAGCGGTGAACCTGCACTTAAAGTCAGTTTTTTGGGCGATCTCGAAGAACTGGCCCGGCGCAAGGCGCGGCCCACCCTGCCTTCGCTGCGTCAGCAAATTCCGTATGTGTTGCTGTGGTTGTTGCTGCTGACCGCCGCAGCCCGCCCGCAATGGCTGGGCGAACCACTACCGATTGCCGCCAGCGGGCGCGATTTGTTGGTGGCCGTGGACGTCTCGGGCTCCATGGACTACCCGGACATGCACTGGCACAACGAGGACATCACCCGCCTCGATTCGGTGAAAAAGCTGCTGGGCGACTTTCTTGAACACCGTGAAGGCGACCGTGTCGGCCTGATCCTTTTCGGCAGCCAGGCGTATCTACAAGCGCCATTGACCTTTGATCGGCACACCGTGCGCACCTGGCTCGACGAAGCGCGCATCGGCATTGCCGGTAAAAACACGGCCATCGGCGACGCTATAGGTCTGGCCGTCAAGCGCCTGCGCCAACGTCCGGCGCAGAGCCGCGTGCTGATCCTGGTCACCGACGGCGCCAACAACGGCGGCCAGATCGATCCCTTGACCGCGGCCCGCCTGGCGGCTGAAGAAGGCGTCAGAATCTACCCGATCGGGGTCGGGTCCGACCCGCAAGAAAACACCGCCAAGGGTCTGTTCAGCATTAACCCGGGCGTGGACCTGGACGAGCCGGCCATGGAAGAAATCGCCCGCATTACCGGCGGCCGCTACTTCCGTGCCCGCGACGGCAACGAACTGTCCGTCATCAAAGACACCCTCGACCAACTTGAACCTGTCGCCCAGCAGCCCACTCAGGCACGCCCGGCGCAGGCGCTTTACAGCTGGCCTTTGGCTGGCGCACTGTTGCTCAGCGTGCTGCTGGTGATCCGCGAGCTATGGCCCAACCATCCGCTGCAACGTTTACTGAGCAAGGAACACTTTCTGCCTCAAAATCCTGACTGGCGCTCGCGGCTCAAACGCCTGCGCTTGCGGAGGCGCCGATGAGCGCGCTCTGGCCCCATTGGTTTCGCCCCGAATGGCTGCTGGCACTGCCGCTGCTGTGCTGGCTGCTATGGAAACTCTGGCACCGGCAAAAACGCGCCGGGCGCTGGCAGATGATCCTGCCCGAAGCCTTTCATCGCGTCTTGCTCAGCGGCGGTAATGGCCGCGACAGCAAACTGCCGTGGGTCGCCCTCGGCCTGGCCTGGTTGCTGGCGCTGTTTGCCTTGCTCGGACCAAGCTGCGAGCGCGTTGAACAGTCCGCGCAAAAACCGGCCGACCCGCTGGTGGTGATGCTTGAGCTGACCCCGCAAATGCTTGCGACCGACAGCCAGCCCAACCGCCTCGAACAGGCACGGCGCAAACTCTACGACCTGCTGCAAAGTCGCAACGATGCACAAACGGCAATTATCGTCTACGCCGGTAGCGCCCATACGCTGGTGCCGCTGTCCGATGACATGGCCACCAGCCGCAACCTGCTCGAAGCGGTCAAGCCATCGATCATGCCGCAACCGGGTAATCGCGCCGACCTCGCCGTCAACAAAGCCCTCAAGCTGCTGGATCAAGGCGCGCTGGGCGAAGGTCGTCTGCTGCTGGTGACCTCATCGCTTAGCGAACAAGAGCGCGCAGGTATCCGCAAGGAACTGGACGGCCACACGCCGCCGCTGTTGGTACTTGGTGTCGGCACCCGCGAAGGCTCGCCGGTGGTCGAAGAAAACGGCGAGTTTCTGAAAGACGCCCAGGGCGCCATCCTCCTGCCGCGCCTCGACAGCCCGAGCCTGCGCGCCTTTGCAGAAGACGTAGGGGGAAGTTACCGACAAGCAAAGCTGGATGACAACGACCTGCGCGGCCTGGGTTTGCTCGATGGCCCGCAACATTTACGCGACGACGGCCAGACGCTGCGCCTGGACACCTGGTCTGACCAAGGCTACTGGCTATTGCTGCCACTGCTACTGCTGGCCGCGTGTGCGGGTCGTCGTGGCTGGCTGTTCTGCCTGCCGCTGCTCTTCATGCTGCCTCAACCCAGCTATGCCTTCAGCCTGACCGATCTGTGGTTGCGCCCCGACCAACAAGGCCAGCGCCTGCTGGAGCAGAAAAAACCGTTACAAGCCGTCGAACACTTCAAAGACCCTTTGTGGCAAGGTCTGGCGCTGTATCAGGCGGGCGACTACAGCGCGGCGGCTCAGCGCTTTGGCGAGGTCAACAGTGCCAGCGCGCACTACAATCGCGGTAACGCATTGGCCATGAGTGGTGAACTCGAAGCGGCAGTTGACGCCTATGAGCAAGCTCTGGAGCTACAACCCGACCTGCAAGTCGCCGCGCAGAACAAAGCGCTGGTCGAGCAAGTGCTTGAGCAAAAACGCGAACAAGACACACCACCGCCAGACAAAGTGCCAGAAAAACCCGCCGAACCCGACGAAACCGATCCGTCCGTCAGCAGCAGTAATGCCACGACCACCGGCGAGAACGGCCAACATGATCAAAGCAGCGCGGCCACCGACCCGGCCGCCCATGCCAACCCGGACGACGCCGTCGAACCGCCACCGGCCGCCAACGAGCCCGGCAACGAACCGGAAGAACAGACCACAACCCGTCCACCCGCCCCGACCACGGATGTGCTGGATGACGAACACCACCAGGCGCTGGAGCAATGGCTCAGACAGATTCCAGACAACCCCAGTGAATTGCTACGACGAAAATTTTGGTACGAACAGCAGCAACATCAGGACTCGCCGCAATGAATCGCTTCTGCGTTTTACTCTTTTTGCTCTGTTGCTGGACAGTACCCGCCCATGCGCTGGGGCTGGTCGCCAGTGTTGACCGCGATCAGCTCAACTCCGGTGAAACCGTCGAGCTGACCCTGGAGACCAATGACGCCACGTTGTTCGGCAAACCCGATCTGGCGCCGCTGGACACCCTGTTTGAAGTGCGCGGCACGCGTCAGGTCAACCAACTGACCACGCTCAACGATGACAACAAAGCCACCACCCGCTGGATCATCACCCTGCAACCCAAACAAACCGGCACCGTGACCATTCCGTCCTTGCAAGTGGGCGATTACCACAGCCTGCCGATCAACCTCACGGTGACCCAGAGCAGCGCCAGTGACACCGAGCTGGCCCCTGTATTCATTGAGGCCAGCCTCGACCAGCCAAGCGTGTACGTACAAGCCCAGGCGATTTTGACCCTGCGCGTTTATCACTCGGTGGCGCTGTACGACGACAGCAACTTGACCCCGCTGCACCTGCAAGACGCCATCGTTGAGCAGTTGGGCGAGTCACGCACTTACGAGAAGCTGATCAATGGCGTGCGCCACGGCGTGATCGAGGTGCGCTACGGCATCTACCCGCAACACAGCGGCGAGCTGCAAATCCCTGCGTTGACCTTCAGCGCGACCCAGGTGGACAACCAGCCCGGCAACACCTCGACGCCCAGCGCGCCCAAACCCGGGAAAATGGTCCACGTGACCTCCACCGAGATCCCCTTGCAGGTCAAACCCAAGCCAGAAGACTACCCGGCCACTGCCGCCTGGTTACCGGCCCGCAGCCTGAGCCTGAGCGAAAGCTGGAACCCAGAGCCAGATCACTCCAAAGTGGGTGACTCGCTGACCCGCACCCTGACCCTCAAGGCCGAAGGCCTGTCCAGCGCCCAATTGCCGCCGCTGCCCGCCACCGACGTGAATGGCTTGCGGCGTTACCCCGACTTGCCGCAACTGAGCAATCAGGTCACTGACAACGGTCTGATCGGCAGCCGCGAAGAGCGTGAAGCCTTGGTGCCGACGCGAGTAGGCCAGGTGGAACTGCCCGCCGTTGAACTGGTGTGGTGGAACACCCACGAAGACCGTCTCGAACGCAGCTACCTGCCCGCCCGCACCTTGCAGGTGGCGGCCAACACCAGCCTGGCCGCCGACACACTGGCCGGTACTGGCCCGGTCGTCGACAGCGATGACTCAACGCTGTGGCTGTGGCAACTGAGCACCTTGCTGCTGGCCTGTACCACATTGATTGGCTTCGGCCTGTGGTGGCGCGCACGCTGGCAACCGGCCATTCTGCGAGCTGCGCAAACCGGTCCGAGCCCACGCACACTGCTCGACGACATCAAGCGCGCCAGCCTGGCAAACGACCCGCAGGCCACGCGTCAGGCGCTAGACGCCTGGGCGCGGCAACAACCAGAAACCCTGGCCGAAATGGCCGCACGTTTTGTACTGCTGTCCGATGCTCTGGATGGCCTTAACGGCGCGCTCTACAGCGAAACCGGCCAATACTGGCAAGGTGAAGAGCTGTGGAAAGCGATTCGCAGCATCCCGGCCGCCGAACGCGAGCAGGACACCGCCAGCGAATCCAGCAGCCTGCCGCCGCTCTACCCCAAATAATCGCGGGTACGCTTTACCCTTTTTAAACGGATTTTGTTATGCGCCTGTTTCACACTTCCGACTGGCACCTGGGGCAAAACCTCCATGGCCAGGAACGCGACTTCGAACACGCTTGCTTTCTGAGCTGGCTACTCACCCAACTGGCCACTGAACAACCCGATGTGTTGCTGATTGCCGGGGACATTTTTGACACCGTCAACCCGCCGGTCAAAGCTCAGGAACGCCTGTACGACTTCATCGTCAGCGCCCACGAGCAACAACCCAAGCTGACCATCGTGATGATCGCCGGTAACCACGATTCCGGCTCGCGCATCGAATTGCCCGCGCCATTGATGCGCCGTTTGCGTACCCATGCACTGGGCCGTGTGCTGTGGCTTGATGACGGCCAACTGGATGCCGAACGCCTGTTAATTGCGCTGCCTGACGCCTCTGGCGAAATCGCCGCATGGTGCCTGGCCCTGCCCTTCTTGCGCCCGGCCGAAGTCACCGGCGCGCACTTGGGGGATGATTACCTGCGCGGTATTGGCCAGGTCCACGAATGGCTGATTGAAGCCGCCAACGCCAAGCGCAAGCCCGGGCAAGCGCTGATTGCCATCAGCCACGCGCACATGGCCGGCGGTTCAGTGTCCGAAGACTCGGAGCGCAGCCTGATCATCGGCAATGCCGAAGCCCTGCCCGCCAGCCTGTTTGGCCCCAGCATCAGCTATGTGGCGCTGGGCCATCTGCACAAACCGCAACGGGTGAACAACGAAGAGCGTATTCGCTATTGCGGTTCACCGATCCCGCTGTCGTTCTCCGAGATCGGCTACCAGCACCAGATTCTCGACGTCAAACTCGATGGCGAAACCCTGGTCAGCGTCGAAACCCGCTTGATCCCGCGCGCCGTCAATCTGCAACGGGTCGGCCCGGCGCCACTGCTTGACGTTCTCGCCCAACTGGCCGAGTTGCCGGACATTGACCTGCTGGCCGACACCCAGCGCCAACCGTGGCTTGAAGTGCGGGTCAAGCTGGACGAGCCGCAGCCCGACTTGCGTCAGCAAATCGAAACCGCCCTGCTGGGCAAAGCCGTGCGTCTGGTACGCATCTCTGCTGAATACGCCGGTAATGGCAGCCGCGCCGGGGACAACGACGCCGCGCACTTGATCGAGCTGGACCAATTGACCCCGCAAGAGCTGTTCAGTCGCGCCTGGCAGGACAACTACGGCAGTGAAGCCGACGAGCAAACCCTCAAAGACTTTGCCGTGCTGCTGCAAGAAGTCCAGATGGAAGGTGAACAGCCATGAAAATCCTCGCGATTCGCCTGAAAAACCTGGCTTCACTGGCCGGCCCTTTTGAGCTGGACTTCACCGCCGAGCCACTGGCCAGTGCCGGGCTGTTTGCAATCACCGGCCCCACCGGCGCCGGTAAAAGCACCTTGCTCGACGCCTTGTGCCTGGCCTTGTTCGGTGCAGTGCCGCGGCTGAACAACACCGGCCGGGATGCCAAAGTCCCGGATGCCGACGGCGAGATCGCCACCGGTGACCCGCGCACCCTGCTGCGTCGCGGCACCGGCGAAGGCTATGCCGAAGTCGATTTCGTCGGCATTGATGGCCGCCGCTATCGTGCTCGCTGGGAAGCCAATCGCGCCCGCGAAAAGGCCAATGGCAAGCTGCAAGCCAGCCGCCAGAGCCTGCGCGATCTGGACAGCGATCAACTGCTGGCCAGCCAGAAAAGCGATTACAAAGTGCAGCTGGAGTCACGTCTGGGCCTGAACTTTGAACAGTTCACCCGTGCCGTAATGCTGGCGCAAAGCGAGTTCAGTGCGTTTCTCAAGGCCGATGACAACGAGCGCAGTGAACTGCTGGAAAAACTCACCGACACGGCGCTGTACACCCGTCTGGGCAAGCGTGCCTTCGACAAAGCCAAAGAAGCCCGCGATGCGCACAAGCAGCTGCTAGATCAAGCCGTCGGCGTAACCCCGCTGGAGCCCGAAGCCCGTGCGGAGCTGGACCAGCGTCATAGCGAGGCGCAAAAGCTGCTGAAAACCCGGCAAAGTCAGCTCAAGCAACTTGAACAGCAACACACGTGGCTCAAAACCCTGCGCGAGCTGCAAGAACAGCAACAGAGTGCCGCCGAACAGCTCCATCAGGCCCAAGCCGAGTGGGACGGCCAGGCCGAGCAACGACAAACCCTCGATTTACTGGAACAGCTGGCGCCCCAGCGTCATCAATTCACCCGCTTGGCCGAACTGGACGCGCAACTCAGCCCACTGGCCGAGCAGATCGCCGGGCACTTGCAACAGCAGACTGAGCTGGGTCAACGCCAGACTCAACTGCAACAAGCACTCCAGACTGCCCAACAGGCGGCCAATCAGGCCCAGGCCGAGCTACGGGATGCCGCACCGCATCTGCAAAAAGCCCATCTGGAACACGCCAATCTCACGCGTCTGACCCAGGCCCTGGACGCGCAACAGGCGCTTAAAAAGCAGGCTGAAGACGCTTGCGCCGAAGGGCAAAAGGCCTTGCACGGCTTGCTAGAGCGCCAGCAGCAAGGTACAGAACGCTTGGCGCAGATCGCTGCGCAGTTGGAACACAGCGCCGAACTGGCCCCCTTGGCCAATGCCTGGGACGGTTACCGTCGCGGCCTGCAGCAATTGGTGCGCCTGAGCACCACGCTGAACAAAGGCCGTGAGGAATTACCCGCGCTAGAACAACGCGCCAGCCAGGCAGCTCAGCAGCTCACTGAACTGCACAGCAGCCTGGAAATCTTGTTCCAGGAAGCCGCTGCCGAACCCCACGCCGTCAATGAGCAGATCCAGACCCTGGGCAGTCTGCTGGCAGACAACCGTCAGCAACAGCGCGCCTTTGAAGACTTACAGCGCCTGTGCAGCAGCCAGTTGGCCCTTGAGGCACGTTTACAGGCGGTGCAGGTCAAACTGCAAAACCTGCAAACCGAACGCGAAACGCTCATCGGCCAAGGCACCCAGACCAAAAAAGAATTTGAAGCTGCCGAGCAAGCCTTGCGCGTGACTCAGCAGTTGCTTGAACGCCAGCGCCTGGCCCGCAGCGCCAGCGTCGAAGAGCTGCGCGCACATCTTCAGGACGATCATCCCTGCCCGGTCTGCGGCAGCCATGAACACCCGTATCACCAGCCTGAAGCGCTGTTGCAGAGCCTGTCGCGCTTTGACGAGGAAGAAGAGACCAATGCGCGCAAGACGGTCGATACCCTCAAAGAAACGCTCAACCAGTTGCGTGAGCAACTCGCCGGGGTCAACGCGCAACAGCGCGAACTGATACAGCAGCATCAGCAACTTGGCGAAGAAATTCAGGCGCTGGCGCCCGGCCTGGAAGCCCATCCGCTGTATGCGCAATGGCAAGGGCAAGACCCGGCCAAGCGCGAAGCCTGGCTGACTCAACGCTTGAGCCAGTTGCAGCACAGCATCAGCCAAGACGAACAACGTCAAAACGCTCTGCTCGCCCTGCAAAAAGAAGCTGCTGCATTGCAGCAACAGCTGCAACGCAGCACAGAAGCCAGCCAGCAAGCCACGCAGCAACTCAGCGAGCAGCAACAACACCTCAAGGCCGACACGTTGCGCTATGAGGAAGAACTTGCCGAGTTTGCCAATCTGCTGCCGGAGACCACACTGGCGGCATTGCGTGAAAACGCCTCAGCCTGCTTTATGCAGCTTGATCAGCAGGTCACCCATCGCCTTGAACAACTGGATCAACAGCGCGATGAACAGACTGAGCAGACTGAACGCGCCGGCCGCATCGAGCGTGAGCAGTATCAGCAAGCCACCCACACTAAAGAGCTGGATGCCCTGCAACGCAGCGTAACTGAGTTGCTCGAACAACAGCAGGCAGGCCAGCAAAGCCTCAAGCAACTGCTGGGCGATCACCCGAGCGCCGAACAGTGGCAACAGCACCTTGAACAGGCGCTTGAGCAGGCTCGCAACGCCCAGACCCAGGCCAGCGAAGCGCTGCAAACCACCGCCCACCAATTGGTGCAACTGGCGGCCCAGCTCAAGGCTCAACAAGAGCACCTGCACGCCCTGCAAACTGAACATAGCAGCGTGAGCGAGCAGGTCGAGCAATGGCGCGGGCAGCACTTAGCGCTCGATACGGCCCGGTTGCAACAATTGTTGAGCTTCGACGACACGCACATTCGCGACCTGCGCCAGCAGTTGCAAGCCAGCGAAAAAGCCGTCGAGCAAGCCCGCGTCCTGCTCCAGGAACGTGAGCAACGCCTCAACCAGCATCAGGCGCAGGCCAATGGCAACCTTGATGCCCAAGCGCTTGAGGTTGCCCTCAATGAACTGAACGCGCTGATCGCCGCCAGCGAACAACACGTGGCAGAACTGCGGGCGCAACAGGCAGAAGACCAACGTCGCCAAGAGGCCAACCAGGCCTTGGCGCAACGTATCGCCCAAGCCTATGAAGAATGGCAGCGCTGGGCGCGGCTGAGTGAACTGATCGGTTCGGGTACCGGCGACAAATTCCGCAAGATCGCCCAGGCCTACAATCTCGACCTGCTGGTACACCACGCCAACGCCCAACTGCGCCAACTGGTTAAACGTTACCGCCTCAAGCGCGGCGGCAGCATGCTCGGTTTGCTGGTGATGGACACCGAAATGGGCGACGAATTGCGTTCGGTGCACTCGCTGTCAGGCGGTGAAACCTTCCTGGTGTCGTTGGCACTGGCGTTGGGGTTGGCGTCGATGGCGTCCAGCACGCTGAAAATCGAGTCGTTGTTTATCGACGAAGGGTTTGGCAGCCTGGACCCTGAGTCATTGCAATTGGCCATGGATGCCCTCGACGGCCTGCAAGCCCAGGGGCGCAAAGTTGGGGTGATATCCCACGTACAGGAAATGCATGAACGCATTCCGGTGCAAATACAGGTGCGGCGCCAAGGCAATGGCCTGAGCACCGTGGAGGTCAAATGACCGGCAACGTGCTGTATTCCTTCCGTCGCTGCCCGTATGCCATGCGGGCGCGCATGGCCCTGCGTTACAGCGGCGTGCCGTTATCGATTGTAGAAGTCAGCCTCAAGGCCAAGCCGGCTGAAATGCTCGCGCTGTCGCCCAAAGGCACCGTACCGGTATTGGTCTGTGCCGATGGCCGGGTGATTGAGCAAAGCCTGGAGATCATGCACTGGGCCTTGGCCCAGCATGATCCGGACAACTGGCTTGGCCCGGACAGTGCCGCGCTGATTGAAGAAAACGACCAGGTCTTCAAGGTCGACCTTGACCGTTACAAATACGCCATCCGCTACCCGGAACAGCCCATGGAACAGTATCGGGCCCAAGGAGCGGCATTTTTGCAGCGGCTGGAAGTGTTACTTGAACAGACGCCGTATTTGGCTGGCGACACCTTGAGCCTGGCGGACATTGCCCTGGCGCCGTTTGTGCGCCAGTTCGCCCACGTCGACCGTGACTGGTTCGAACAAGCGCCCTACCCCCGCCTGAATGCCTGGCTGGAACGATTTTTAGCGTCGGAACTATTTATCTCCGTCATGACTAAAACCGCCTGAGCGGATTTTCGCCAACTGTAGTCGCTGACGAGGCACGAGGCTGCGATGCGGGCCGCAGGACCGCCGCCTTGGGGTCGCTGCGCAACCCATCGCAGCCTCATCCTTCGGCAGCTCCTACAGGATTTTCGCCAACTTGTAGTCGCTGACGAGGCACGAGGCTGCGATGCGGGCCGTAGGACCGCCGCTTTGGGGCAATTCGCAGCCTCATGCTTGGGCAGCGACTACAGGGTCTTCAATCCTTGCCCCGCACCATGCTTTCCAACACCCCGTCACGGCGCACCCAGCCGTGCAGCAACGCTGCCGCCAGATGCGCCAACACGGTAAAGAACAACAAATACGCCAGGTACGTGTGGGCTTTGCGCAAGAACGCAAAGGTGCTTGGGTTGGCTGCCAGGATGGATGGCAGTTGCAAGGAACTGCTCAACATCACCGGATCACCCGCCGCCGAGATCATTGCCCAACCTATGAGCGGCAGGCTGAACATCAGCGCGTACAGCAACACGTGCGACAGTTTTGCAGCCAAAACCTGGACCGTCGGCAAATCAGCAGGCAACGCCGGTTGATGGGTGGTAAAGCGCACAAACAGCCGCACAATCACCAGCAGTAAAATGGCTATCCCCAGGGGTTTGTGCAGGTTGAGCAACCATTCATGCCGCTCGGAGACAGAGGCCGCCAGCCCGGCCCCAATAAACAGCATGGCAATGATCATCAACGCCATCAGCCAATGCAGCAGGCGCGCCAGAGGTGCGAAATGCTTGTTAGAGGTGCTCATGGACGTTTCTCCTGGGACAATTGATCAACTTCACTGGTACGCCGCAGATAAGAACTGGCATAGGCGGCCGAACGTGCAGCCAGCAAGGGGTCACCCGAGCCTTCAATGCCATTGGGCAAAATCAACGGGTCGTAGTTGATGTCACGGCACTCACCATCGTTTTGTGGCTGCGCACTTTGCAGCACCAAGGTTCCCGCATTGATCACCTTGCGGCTGGCTGGCCAGGTTTTACTCGCATCGTTGATCGGGTCGCCTGCGTCGGCCAAGGTCAGGTTGAACTGCCATCTCAAAGGCCCTGCAGACAATCGCTGCACCAGGTCTTTTTCCAGGTAGTCCGCATCATTGGGAGCAGTTGCCCCGGCGGCATCATGACCTTCCGGCACCACACCCCAGCGCACGGCCTGACGCTGCCCGGCGGCATTCACCAGATAGAACGCGTTAATCCCGTTGTAGCTTTCAGTCGCAAAGCTGGCCGAGGGTTTGGCGGTTTTCACCCATTGCAAAAAAGCTGCGGTTTCCGGGTGTGCGGCAAAAAACGCCGGCATGGCGTCGGGCTTCGGCTTGCCGGTAGCCGGGTCTGGCGTTCCCGCTTGCAACATCGCATAGAACGCTTCAGGCGTGCCCACCGGGAAGACCGGCATGCTGTTCATTCCGGTCCGCCATTGCTGACCATTGGCCTGGGTAAAGCGCAATGCCAGGCTGCGGATCGGCACACTGCTGTCCGGCGCATAGGGGTTGCCGCTCGGCAAGGCAAAGCGGCCCACGACCGGAGTACGACCGGTTTCAAAGACTTGTGCGCGGGACAAAGGCTGAGCATTGCCGTTGCTCTCGAAATACCCGATCACGCACATGCCTTTGGCATGATTACGCCGATACCCCGGATGCACGCCATTGTTGCGCTCCAAAGCATTGACCAGGGTTTTAGGCCGCAACCGTCCGGCATCCAGTGTGCCGTTGACGTAAAAGAAGGTTGTGGCGATGACCGCTACCACTGCGCCAATACCCGCCAGACGCAGCAACACACTGGTGGGGCTCAATGCAGCTTTCACGGGCCGTACGGGCGGTAATTGATCTACCATAAAGTATTCCTTGGCCACGGGCCATCAGGTGGATGGCCTATGAGACGCAGGCCGATCAGGCTTATTCCCGGCGCCAGGCAATTATTTTCAGTTTATTTATTTTCAAGCCAAGGGAATAAAGGCTAAGCCTGGTCGTCTTCATGACGCTGATCCGATTAACAGACCCACCCGGCGCCAGTCACCATGCACCCATTTGACGAGCAATTGCGCGAACTCATGCCGAGCCTCAGGCGCTTTGCCCTGTCGTTGACGCGCCACGCCAGCAATGCCGACGACCTGGTGCAAAATTGCCTTGAGCGCGCCCTTGGCAGTGTCGCCAGTAAACGCCCGGACGGCGATTTACGGGCCTGGCTGTTTACCATTCTGTATCGCCAGTTTGTCGATAACCATCGGCGTACCCGGCGTTATGCGCGGATGCTGGAGTTTTTTACTGGCCGCGACGACGCGCAACCCTCTACCGAACGCACCGTAATAGCCCAAACCACGCTGCAAGCATTCGACCAGTTGAGCACCGAGCAACGGGCGCTGCTGTTATGGATTTCTGTCGAGGGATTGAGTTACCAGCAAGTGGCCGACATCCTTGAAGTGCCGATCGGCACAGTGATGTCGCGTCTGTCACGCGCACGCCAGGCCCTGCGCGCACTCAGTGAAGGCGAAATTACCCGCCCTGCTTTGCGGAGACTTAAATGATCACCACCCCGCCCAGTGAGCACGACCTGCATGCTTATGTCGATCACGCGCTCAGTGAGTCTGACCGACAGCACGTCGAACGCTATCTAGACGCCAACCCCGAGGTCGCGGCCAAGGTTCATGCCTGGCAACGCGATGCGCAAAACCTGCGCACGGCGTTGCAGCAAACCCTGCTTCAACCGGATAACCCGGCACTCGACCCCGCGGCCATTCGCCAGCGACAACGCCGCCAGGCCACGCGTCATTGGGCTACGGCGGCCGTCTTGTTGATTGCAGTCAGCATGGGGGGAGTCGGCGGTTGGCAGGCCCGGCAAATGACCCAGAACCCGGCCATCCTGCCGATGACCGACGCACTGGCAGCACATCGCATGTTTGCCGAACAGGGATTTCTGCCTGCCGACTATAAGGTCGAGCAAAGCAGCGACATGCAAGCCTGGATGGACCGTTATTTCAGCCACGCCGAACGCTTGCCGGACTTGAGCCGCGCAGGCTTCAAACCGGTCAGTTGCCGCTTGCTCACCACCGATCAAGGCGGCGCGGCGATGGTGCTGTATGAAAACCCGCAGGGCCAGCAAATCAGCTTTTACATCCGCCCGCCAGGCCCGCAAAACAGTTTGCTGCCCCGGGGCAGCCGACGCGATGGTGACTTGCAGGCCGACTACTGGTCAGGCCCCGGCTATAACTACGCTATGGTCGGCCCCGCAGAAGGGCCGACTGCGACGCTGCTAAATACACTGAGTTTTTGACAGTGAACCTGGCTGCGATCAGCGTTTAAATGGGGGGAGATTATTGCGCCTTGTGGTCAAGGGCCGCATAGAAGTTGGCGCTTTGCTGCAGGTATTTCTGGGTATAGGCCGTGGACTTTTTGTCGCTGGCCACGGTGTTGGCGCTGGCTGGCAGGGCCACGGTGGCAGAGATGGCGGAAGCAGCGATGACGGAGAAAAGATTGAAGTTCATTGCGGTAACCCTCGACGATTCAGTTAGCTTGCTTGCCTGTTCAGGCCGTGGAGCCAACTTAACGCCAAGGGTCTTCACACTGAAATTCATTGCGCCACTAACCAGTATCAGCGCGATTGATAGAAGGCGTAGCCTTCAACTCAAGCCTTAAGGGCAGTGAATGAATTTCACATCGGAGGGCGCATCCATCGCCAGCTTTTGCAAGGTTTTACCCAGCTTGCCGGTCACGGGATCACGCTCAACTACCACGATTTCGTTGCTCATCTGGTTCGCAATCAGCACAAATTTACCATTGGGGCTCAAGGTAAATTCACGCGGATGATCACCGTCAACCGAACGCCGCTGGATCTCGCTCAACTCACCATTCGCCGGATTGATAGCGAACACCAAAAGCTCGTTGGCCTTGCCGCGGTTGCTCACGTACAGGTACTTGCCATCGGCCGAGGCGTGCACTGCGCCTGCTGCGCGGTTCTGCGCGGGCATGCCATGGGCCAAATCCAGTGCCTGACGCTGTTTGAGCTGACCGTTGTCATAGTCAAAGACAAACACTTGCGCGCTCATTTAAGTAGTCAGGTACGCATGTTTGCCGTCCCTGGAGAACAACAAGTGACGCGGCCCGCTGCCAGCAGGCAACTCAATGGCCGCAGGCGTGGCTGCAACCAGCGGGTGTTCCGGATTGGCCACAGGGTCGTAGCGGTAAACAAACACTTTGTCTGCGCCCAAATCACTGGCGTAGACAAATTTGCCGTCAGGTGATGACACCACCGAATGCACATGGGCCGACATCTGCCGTTCAGGGTTAACCCGGCTTGGCTGATGGCTGCTCATTTGCGTAACAGGCTGCAATTGGCCGTCGGCATTCACCGGCACCACGGCCAGGCTACCACCCGGGTCTTCATGCACCCCGTAGTTGGCGATAAACAGGTATTTTTCATCGGCACTCAAACCGGAGTGCGTCGGCTCTTCGCCCAAGGTTTTGACCTGATTGACCAGGCTCAGCGCGAGGGTTTTGGGATCAATCGCAATACTGCTGACACGCCCGACGACATCAGCCTGACCTTGCCCATTCTCATTCACCACAAACAGGCGGCTCTGATCTTTGGACAGGGTCAACCACGACGGGTTGGAGGCCTTGAAGACTTGCAACGGCTCAGGGGTAATGCGCCCGCTCTCACTGTCAAACTGCAAGCGGTAAATACCTTGGCTTTTGCCTTGGGTATAAGAACCCACCAGCAACTCTGCATCAGCGGTGCAGGCGGCGTGAGCCGACATCGCCCCCACGCTGGAGGCCATCAACAAGGGCAACCATTTAAGCTTCATCATGCGTCTCATCTTCATCGTCATCGTCGTTGCTGGCACACACGGCGCTAATGCAAACGAGGCGGTGTTCACTGGCGTCGCCGGTCAGCGTCCAGCTTTGCAAGTTGTCGTCAAACACTGCCGCTTCAACCTGCTCCGGGGTCAAGCTCCAGCGCTTCCTGGCCCGACCATCCATGGCTTCAATGAGCAGCCCTTGGTCGTCAAGGGAAAACTCAAAAGCATGCAGCCCGTCAATTTCCAGCATATCGCTGGTTTCAAGGGCTGCGCGCAAGGTCTGGTTTGCATCACTCATTAATCATTCACCTGTGGGAAAGGCGTAATGATAGGCCATTAAGGCCTTCAACCCTATGCTTGCCAGAAGCGTTTAGCCTTCCAGGGGCCAAAAACGATCATTGAGCATTTTTTCGCTGATTTTGCCGTAATGCACCGTAGCCGTTTTCCCTTTGGCAGCCAGGCTGGCCTGGCTGTCATAACGCTGATTCTTGAGCTTGAAATGCGCCGCCGACGGCGATTTAGCAGGTGTGGTGAGGTCGGGGTAATGCAGATGCGCGTACCACAGCACCTGGTTGTTTTTAGTACGCACCTCGTACTCTTGAACCACATCCCGACGCTCCCCCTTCAAAACCACACGTTGACCAATGCGCACCAGGCTGACCTCGCCTTTGCTCAACAGAAACTCCACCACCGGCGTGGTCGGCGGCACCGACTTAAGTACCCAGATGCCTTGCTCGCGCAACTTGGTTGCCCCCTCGCGCAAGCGCTTGAGCAATGAACGCGGAGTGCCCGGTTTGGGTTTGTCCACGACCGGTTCATTGGCAAAGGTGCGTTCAATTTCAGCGATCAGCACGTCCAGCTTTTGCGCCTCTCTCTCCAGGGTTTCTTCCATCTCCAGCGGGTATCTGGAGCGGCCCGAGTACAGTTTCACCAGCCTGATTTTTTCATCGAGTTTGCCCAGCAACGTATTGCACTGACTGCGAATAGCTCCCAATAGGCGGCCATCCTGTCGAGGCAACGGCTTTTGGATCTCGTCCCACGTGCTCTCGGGTGATCGGGTGAACACAAGCTTGGGATTATCGGGTTCAGGACTTTGCGTACGGCGGTCGACAGTAGACGTGGAAGTCATGACATCGACGACTTCCGGCTCCTGCTCAGATGCCCGAGCACGGGCGACGCCGATCAGAATGCCTTGATTGCGCGTGCGTATCATTCGCCGCGTAGAGCGCTGCGCGCTGGAGGTCCCGGGTTGCTGAGGCAGCCATTCATCACGCTCCTTGATTTCTTGGGCCAGATCCTGATCCACCGTCACATTGAGCCTTTCGAGCACTTCGTTCAGCCGATGGTAATCAGCCATATTCAACTGCTCGCCCACCTCCAGTTGCAAGAGCGCCAGGGCGTCATGAGCCTTGGCATACTGCTCACGCACGCTCTCCAGAATTTCGATGCGCTCGCCATACGTGAACAGGGTTCTGTCGGCCAGTTGCGAATGCGCCGCAACCGTATAGCCCAAGGGTCCGGTAATGGCGCTCAATCGTTCCCAGACCTCACCAAACAGGTCTTTGGGCATCAGGTCACACAACGTTCTTAACACCAGGTTTTGAAAGTCCATTTCCGTGCCCTCGCGGTCCATGCCGGTGGCGTCCGTGAAGAACTGTCCGATCACCTGTTCACGGGCCATTTTCTCGCCCACACGGGGCACATCCTTGAGCGCTTGATGATAGCGTTTGAGGGTCTGAAACTCTTCGACTTGTTGGATCTGGACTTTCAGCAAGTCACGTTTGAACCCGACATACTGCGCTGTTCCGGCGGCGTCCAGCGTAAGCGCCTCATGGGTATTGAAAACTGGATGCAACTGCCTCAACAGCCCGCCCTGAACATTATGGGCAAAGAGCATATTGGTCGACACCATGCACAGTGATCGGTAAAAACTACCAAGGATGTGGTGGTCCTGTGGGTCCGGCTTTAAAGCGTGACGGGCCTGTATATTCTCTAGCCCCATCACAAGATCGGCCTTGGCGTGGTCCAACACGGTGCGCAAATACTTGATCCGCAGGTTCTTTTCCATATGAGTAAACTGTTGGCTTCTCTCACCCTCCGTGGCTTCCAGGGCTCTGCCCAGCTCTTCAATGATTTTGTCATTGGTGGTTTTTTCCCCCTCCACAAAGACTTCAAGCCTTCGCGTTAGCTCACTCACCTGACGATTGCGTTGCGCCAGTCGCTAATCCAACGCCTTGCGACGGCCGGGTCCGCCACCGCGCAAGCGCATGCCGGTGTCAAAATCCCACGTGCCTGCCCCGTCACTGCGCAACCAAGGACCTGTATCCAGTGGGTTGCCCGGGTTAACGGTAACAACGCCCTCGTCCTCCAGGGACACCTGGTAACTGAAGCCCCGCACCACCGCACACCAGCCATTTTTCGTGACATACAGGCCTTTGCGTTGACCGTGTGCAATAGGCTTGGCCGTACCGATGTCCGGCCCCCGGTTGCGGTCCAGCCAAAACAGTTGTGCGGGTGTGAAGTCAACTCTCGGATTGTTGAACCACGTAAAATCCAGGGCACTGAGATTATTACCCACCGGGACATCCAAAAAATACACCTGCCCAGTCTTGACCTCGACAGGGGCCTGGGGCTTATCGATCAGAGGGGCTTCATCGACGGAGGCCAGCCACGGTTCAGGCTTTTCATTCGCCAGACTGACTACCGGCGAGCGTGGCACCCCATGCAGCAGCACCAGAGCAATATTGAACAGCAGGTCGATAATCGCAGGTGCCCGGGCACGTTCATCATCGCTTTGCAGCACTTGAACATCCTGACGAACTGCCGTGATGGTCAAATACACCCACCCCAGCAACGCCAGCGGACCTTTGACCCACGGCGACCCCAGCACACTGTTCAGCAACAACCAGCCTCCCGTTTTAAGGCTCGCCCAACGGCTTTCAGTATTCGAGACGGTTTGCCGTTCAGCCAGCATCGCCAGCGCCCGAGCGGTACCCAGAAACAGGTCATGCTTGAAGTGACTGTTCAGCGGCTGAGTAAAGAACTGTGCCTGTGCGGGTCGACGGGCAAGGCTCAAGGCACTGTCGGCATAGCTGGATCGTGCCGCATCCGGCAACCAGTCCAGCACGCTGTCGCGCAAAGAACCTGCATGCGTGAACGCATCCAGCATTTCTTGCACCGAGGCATACTCAATCAGCGCCTCCTTGAACAGTGGTCGGTACAGCACGCACCGCCCGTTTAACGGGTTGCCAGTACCGATCACATAGAAGTTGCTCACAAAATCAGGCACCGCGCGAGGGTGTTTCACCAGGCCCAACGGGCAGATGTTCACTGTCTGCCCTTCTAACACGCGGGTCTCGGCATGGGGCCGCATCAAGGCTGCTACACACCGGTAGCCCCAGTCGGTCAATCCCCCCTGCCCCTGCAGCTTCATTTCCAGCGCAAGCAAAGGCAAAGACACCCGCAACTGCTCAACATACAAGCCTTCGCGACGCAGGGCTTCGGGCGCATCGTCCAGCAGCAGCCGACGGATCAAGCCTGGATAGACCTCACCGATATTCATTCGCCAAATGAGCTGCTTGATGTAGGCAGGGGTGAGCCACCAGTCTTGAATCAGTTGGTTGTGTTTATGTCGCAGTGTCATGTGACCACCCGGCCAGGCCACCAGGTTTTGTAGGGCCAGCTCGGTCAACGTAAACGTGACAGTGTGCACCTGCCCGGCGGTGCCAAACGGCCCGGAAGGCACTGCAAAGTCGAGCATAAGGTCATCCGGGTCATACCCCGGTGCCAGCGGCTGGTCCTGACGCATCTTGTGCTGCAACTGTTGCCTGGCCCAGGTGTGAAGGTCGGCAATGCCTTCGTTGAAAACCCGGCCTCGGGCCTTGCGGGTGATGTCCGCAAGGTCGGTGAGGTGCGAACGGTAAGCAAATCGATCTTGCACAGGCGCGGTGCGTAACCACGCCGGTAAGGCGTTGTACACGCGAGCCAGCGGCTCGGATGCCGGCAGCTCATCGTCTTCGACGATGGCTGCGGGGTCGGTAATGTCCCTTAAGTGCTGTTCAAGTTGAACCAGCGTACGCACGCCGGAGGTTGCCCGGTCCACCAGCGAGGTTATGCGTTCGAGCTGGTTGTTGAGCACGATCATCGCTTGCACCTGCAAGCAGTGACCTGCGGGTTCGTAACGTTTGCAGGTCAGGGTCTTGGCCGGGTAACGGTGCGGGAGTGTCCGACCCAGCACGCGCTCATACGCTCCGAGCGTAGCAAAGGACTCGATGTGCCCGCCTGGTCGGCACTGCAAAAGCTGCTCCTGCCCGTTAACGCCATGCACAATCAACAGATCAGGCAGCAGCAGATTGACCGTCGGACCATCCCCGCCCAGCACCATCTGGGCGAAGTAGACCTTAGGCTGCTCCCGATACCGCAGTTGCTGAAGGCGATCACTTAACAAAGGGGTTCTGACGATGCCCCTTACCACCTGAATCTGCTCATCACTCAGACCGGCCGAGTTATTGGCGGCCGCCAGCAAGGTGTCACTCAACCATTGCCCCAGCCATAAGGTGCGGCTCTGATAGCCGGGCACAGGCTCGTTCCAGAAATCCAGCATCGCCTGCTGAAATGACCAGATCCAGTGCTGCAGCACATGGCGCATAGCCCGTTCAACAGTGGTTATATCAAGGAATGAAGGGGTATCGGCACTGAGCACTTCACCTTCGGCCAGTTGCACCAGATAGCATTGTTTTGACTCGTAGTAGCTGTAATTCAGAGGCGTGCCGACCGCAATGTGCTCGAGCATGGCGTCCAGCAACGGTACGCAGCGCAGTGCAGGCAAAGGCTTCTCATTGGCGTCGACGGACCAGACGATTTGCATCTGCTGTACGTGAACTTTTACGCGCCAGCCTAAAAAGGGGTACTTAAGAGCCTTTTCCAGCGCATTAGCAATGACCGCGCGCAGTGTTGGGCGGCCATCGAATTGATGGATAAGGCTCTGTTTTAGCAGTTCAGTGCGGCCGAGGGATAACGGGGGCGCGAGCGGAACAGTCATGGCGGTGTACCTGCACATAGAAGGAGTTGGTCGGCGCCATTGCGTCAACCTTGCGCAGGTATCTAAAAATAAATAGCAATCACAACTGCGGTATTCCGTTACCGACAGCGCTAACGTGGCTTACAGCAATGGGGCGGGTCAGTGACGCTTGACGCAGTAAAACGTTGCTGGCTGCCTCTCAACTCGGCTCCATTGTTCAGCGACTACCGGTGTTCAATGCACACAAAAAAGGCGCTGACCGAGTAGCCGGTCAGCGCCTTGTCAGCCGCCGAATTTACGCCAGGCTTTTGCTGACCACTTCAAACACGTCGCTGGACAGCTCGCCTGAGCTACGAATGCGCTCAAGCTCTGCCTTCATCAGCGCCTGACGGGCGCTGTCGTATTTGCGCCAGCGGGTCAGCGGGGCCAACTGCCGCGAGGCGATTTGTGGGTTAAGGGCATTGAGCTGGATAACCAGATCCGCCAGGAAGCGATAGCCTGAGCCATCGGCGGCGTGGAAGTTGATCAGGTTCTGCCCGGCAAAAGCACCGATCAAGGCCCGGACCTTGTTCGGGTTTTTGATGGTGAACGCAGGGTGCTCCATCAGTTGCTGAACGCGCTGCAAACCACCCGGCAGCGGGCTGGCCGCCTGCACGCTGAACCACTGGTCCATGACCAGCGGATTGTCCTTGAAGTGCTCGGCAAAACTGGCCAAGGCCAGGGCTTTTTCAGCTTCAAACGGCGAGTTGACCAGTATCGCCAGCGCGTTCAGGCGCTCGGTCATGTTGTCGCTGTTTTCGAACTGTTCCAGTGTGGCTTTCACAACTTCAGGTTTGCCACTGAGGCTCAGGTACGACAGCGCAATATTTTGCAGGCTGCGGCGGGCGAAATGCTGATCTTCGGCCACATAGGGCGTGACTTTAGACACCTCACGGTTGGCCTGATAACGCGCCCACAACTCGTCGAACAGGCTGTCGGCCAATTGCTTGCGCGCAAACTCACGGGCCGTGTGAATGGCATCAACATCAGCCACTTCGCTGATTTCGGTCAGGTAGGCTTCACCCGGCAACGACAGCATCTCGGCCACCATCGCCTGATCCAGCTGCGGATTGGTCAGCACGCTGCGCAGGGCTTCAACCAAGCGCGGGTCCATGACCAGGGTTTCGCCACGTTGATACTGGCCAATTAGCGTCTGCAAGACTTGCACCGACAGTTGCTGGCCCGCGTCCCAACGGTTGAAACCGTCGGTGTCGTGTTGCATCAGGAACACCAGTTGGTCACTGCTGTAGGCAAACTGCAATTTCACCGGCGCCGAGAAACCGCGCAGCAAGGACGGCAGCGGTTTTTCATTGATACCGACAAAGGTGAACGTCTGCTCTGCTTCGGTCACTGACAGAACACGGCTGGTGCCGACCGCCGCCGATTCGCCGGCCAGTTGTAGTGGCAACTCACCGCCCTGGGCATTCAACAGGCCCAGCTCGACCGGGATCACGAACGGCAGTTTCTCAGCTTTGTCCGGGGTCTGCGGGCAGCTTTGAGCAAAGGTCAGGCTGTAGGTTTTTTGTGCGGCGTCGTAGTGCTCGCTGACAGCCAGGCGCGGGGTACCGGCCTGGCTGTACCAGCGCTTGAATTGGCTCAGGTCTGCGCCATTGGCGTCTTCCATGGCCTTGATGAAGTCATCACAGGTCACTGCCTGACCGTCGTGGCGCTCAAAGTACAGGTCGCTGCCCTTGCGAAAGCCCTCGGCGCCGAGCAAGGTTTGCAGCATGCGCACCACTTCCGAGCCCTTTTCATAAACGGTCAGGGTGTAGAAGTTGGAGATTTCGATAAAGCTCTCAGGGCGCACGGCGTGAGCCATCGGGCCTGCATCTTCGGCGAACTGATGCGTGCGCAGGAAGGCAACGTCCTGAATGCGCTTGACCACCCGCGAGTTCATGTCGGCCGAGAACTCGGAATCACGGAACACCGTGAAGCCTTCCTTGAGCGACAACTGGAACCAGTCACGGCAGGTCACGCGGTTACCCGACCAGTTGTGGAAGTATTCGTGGGCAACAATCGCTTCAACCCGCTGGTGAGCAGCGTCGGTCGCCGTCTCTGCACGGGCCAGCACGGCGCTGGAGTTGAAGATATTGAGACCTTTGTTCTCCATGGCGCCCATATTGAAGTCGTTCACCGCAACGATCATGAAGATGTCCAGATCGTATTCACGGCCGTAGGCTTCTTCGTCCCAGCGCATGGATTTTTTCAGGCTGTTCATCGCGTGCTGGCATTTGTCGATGTTCTCTGGCTCGACGTAAATGCGCAGCGCCACGGTGCGATTAGTCATGGTGGTGAACGTGTCTTCAACGCACCACAGGTCGCCCGCGACCAAGGCAAACAGGTAGGCCGGCTTTTTGAACGGGTCTTCCCAGGTCGCCCAGTGGCGGCCGTCTTCATCGGGACCGCTGGCCAGCGGGTTGCCGTTGGACAGCAGGATCGGGTAGCGATGCTGCTCGGCCACCACGGTGGTGGTGAACGTGCTCATCACGTCCGGGCGGTCAAGGTAATAGGTGATCTTGCGAAAGCCTTCGGCCTCGCACTGGGTGCAGAACATCGTGCCGGACTTGTACAAACCTTCCAGCGCGGTATTGGATTCGGGGTGGATCTTGACGCTGGTGTCGACCACAAACTGCTCGGTGGTCGGGTGCAGGGTCAGGTGGCTGTCGGTCAGCTCGTAGTCCGCTGCGGTCAGCTCGACATCGTCAAGCTTGACCGACAGCAGCTCCAGTTGCTGGCCGTCCAGCGCCAGGGCCGGGAAGCCCTCGCCACGGGCGGGATTGCGGCGCATCACCAGTTGCGCATGGACCAACGTGTGGTCCTCGAACAACTCGAAGGTCAGGTGCGTCTCGTCAATCAGGTACTCGGGCGCCTGGTAATCCTTCAGGTAGATCATTTGCGGTTGTTCGGTGCGCATGCTGCAATCCTTTTTACTGATGCACGGCCAACTGGTAGGCCGTGTATTTGCGAATATTGATAACGCCGGTGTCGAAGATCAGGTATTGACCCTTGATCCCCATCAACGTGCCTTCAACGACAGGGTCTTTGTCCAGATTAAAGCTCACGATCTTGCTCGGGTACTGCTCGACCGGGTAGCGAATCTCGATGGGCTCGACGCTATGCAAAGGTTGTACCGCCTGCAGCCCGAAACGTTCTTGCAAGATCTGCAGGCCTTCTGCGCAACTGCCAAACAGCTCATCACGCACCGCCGCCAGATCCACCGGCTGTGCATCGCCCTTTAGCAGTGCGCGCCAGTTGGTGCGGTCGGCCACTTGGGTGCGCAGCAGGTCCTCGACAAACCCCGACTGCTGGCGAGTCGCCACACGCACGATCGGCAACGCCTGGCTCGCGCCCTGATCCAGCCAGCGGGTCGGCAGTTGCGTGGCACGGGTAATGCCGACTTTCACACCTGACGAATTGGCCAGGTACACCACATGGTCAGTCATGCAGAACTTCTCGCCCCACGACGGCTCACGGCACGTGCCTGCGTCGTAATGGCAGCGCTCCGGGCTCATGATGCACACATCGCACTGCGCCAGTTTAGTCATGCACGGGTAGCAATAGCCCTGGCTGAAGCTTTTTTTGGTTTTGCGTCCACAGTGGGTGCAGTTGATCTCCCCCAGAAACTCCAGACGCAGTTTAGTCCCGATCAACGGATTGACTGGCACCTCGGTATCGCCCAAACGAAACGCATATTGAACGGTCGGCTCTTGCAGGCTTGCCGACATTTTGCTGATTGCACCGCGACCAATCTCAATCAATGGATAGCATCCGATTTGAACAGGATGTTTGGCACGGGCGCCGACTTGGAGCTGCATTCTTGCGGGCCCATGTAGCCGGTACGCTCTTCTTCGGGCAGGTTTTGCACTTCCCAGGCGATCATCGCCTGCAACGACAGCTCGCGCTGTTCGGCGGTCAGCTTGTTGCCATCGGCCCACTTGCCGATTTCGACCGCCAGTTTCAGGCTCTGATAGATATCAGGGGTGATGTTTTTAATCATTTCATTGAAAGAGGACATGCTTTTCTACTCTCGAAATACGGATGAAATTAAACCTGTTTGCGGCTGGCCCAAAGCCCGCCCAGCAAACCGGTGAGGCAACCAATCAGCAACCCGCCGACGTGGGCTGCATTGGCGATTTCGCCAAAGCCGATCATCGACACCAGCCCGGACAGGCACAACGCCAGCCACACCAGCATCATCACCAGCACGCCTTTGGGCAGGTGGTAAACCGGGTTGGGCGCCATCACCTGATAAATCCACACATGCCCCAACAAGCCGTAGAGCACACCCGACAGCCCGCCGAACAGGCTGGGCCCGCCAAACAGGTATTGGGCGAAGTTGGACACCAGGCTGAACAGCAAGCTCAAGCCCACCAGATTAATGCTGCCCTGGCGTATTTCAACCCGGCGCCCGAGTTCCCAGAACCACATGCCGTTCATGGCAATGTGCAGGACGCCAAAGTGAATGAACATCGGGGTGATCAAGCGCCACCATTGCCCGGAAGCAAGGCTTTCAGACAAGGGGGTGAATTCTACGTACTGGCCATGAATGTTAAAGCCGACAAAGGTCAATGCACTCAAGGTGGACAGGTTGTCACCCAACTGCGTGATCACCGCCACGATGATGCAGATCAGCAGGATCACAGCAGTGGCCGGGCTGGCCTTCAATTGCTGGGCAAAGCCGGGACGGCCCATCGCCGCCGGGCGTTCGGCAATCGGGATCTGGTTATCAGGGTCGCCCAAGGGGAATTGCTCATACAGCCTGCGCACATCGTCAGCAATCTCGGAGGGCGCCCACAACACTTGCTCGCCCGCCTCTTCGCTGACTCTATGGGGCACTTGCATGCGTTTGAGCAATGCAACAAAGCCTGCAAGGTCGACCGAAATCGGTAAGCGTAAAACCTCCACCACACTCATTGCACAGCCTCCGGGCGCTCTACATCCACCCATACAAACTTGGCGGGATCGAGCCGGGTTTCTTGATCAAGCCTGTAGGCCACTAATTTTCCGTAGAGCACCGCGCTGTAGTCCAGGCAGGCCAGGTTTGGCCGTATGGGCGCGGGTTCACCGCTGCGCCAATAGTGGCCGACAAACAGCATCGGCTCATCGACGGGATAGCGCAGCAAGGTGCCTTTTTCTGTCGAGGACAACGGCTTTTGCGCCACGCGATCAGGCAATGCGTCGGGTTGAAAGACAATATCGCCGTAGGTTTTGGGGTCGTCTTCCCAGAACTTGGTGCGGAAGAACGCCCGCGTCAGGCCATCGCCGCCGGTCAAGGTCAGGCCATCTGGCAAGCGCATGTCGGTGCCGCGCAGCAGCCGGTTGAAAGCCAGATGAGCAAAACTGTCAGCGTACGCGGCCGCCTGCACAAACGGCTGATCAATACAGCCGTCAGGGTATTGGGCGCGCAGCGGGGTTATTACATCTGCATCCCAACAGGCGTGCACTACCCGGAAGCGCCCGGCGTCGACAAACAGCGGCATGTCATAGAACCACTGCACAAAGTCGTGCCACTCGCCGGGGTACTGGGCGAACTGCTCAAGGGTTTCGTGGATCAGCCGGGTGTGCCGCGCATTGTGTTCGCGCACATACTCTTTGCCACTCCCCGGAGGGGCCGGTGTGCACCAGCCCAGCGCGTTGAATTCATGGTTGCCCATCAGGCACAGCGCCTGACCGGTCCGGACCATGTCGTAAACGATATGCAACGACTCGCGAATTCGCGGGCCGCGATCAATGATGTCACCGAGAAACACCGCCATCCGTTGCGGGTGTCGCCAGATACCGGCGAGTTTGCGATAGCCCAGACGTTCCAGCAGGTGCTCAAGGGTATGAGCACAGCCATGCACGTCACCGATCAAATCGTAACTGCGCGCAGGATCGAGCATCAGTCGCTCCTACCGCCCAGTCGGCTGCCCCAGCCAAGCTTGGTCCGACACACTTCATAGTAGTTGTGGTCCAACGGGTGGATCAGACGCAGCTTTTGCGCCTTTTTGCTGACGGTAATGGTGTCGCCCGGCGCGCAGGTGAAATGGTTCTGACCATCGCACGAGACTTGCGGGTAGATCTGCATGTCCTTGGCCACGACGATTTTTAGCTCGCTGTTGCCATCGACCACAATCGGCCGGCTGCTCAGGGTGTGCGGGTACATCGGCACGATCACGATGGCATCCAGCTTGGGATGCATGATCGGGCCGCCTGCCGACATGGCATAAGCGGTAGAGCCGGTGGGCGTGGCGACGATCAGGCCGTCAGCCTTCTGGCTACAGACGAACTGGCCGTCGATATGCATTTCGAATTCGATCATCCGCGTCGACTTGCCGGGGTGCAGCACCACGTCATTCAAGGCATCGCCCTGGCCGATGGCTTCACCGTGACGGCGGACTTCGGCTTGCAACAGAAAGCGGTTTTCGACTTTAAAGTGGCCATCGAGCACTTCGGCGACTTTGACTTCCAGCTCATCCGGGCGGATATCGGTCAAAAAGCCCAGGCTGCCACGGTTAATGCCCAGCACCGGGACATTGTGGCGGGCCAGTGCGCGGGCCGCGCCGAGCAAACTGCCATCACCGCCCACCACAATCACCATGTCACAGACTTCGCCGAGCATCTTGCGCGAGGAGGTCTGCAAACCGTGCCCAGGCAATACCTCGGCAATGGTGTCTTCGAGGATCACGTGCATGTGCCGCTCAAGCAGGAATTTTTTCAGTCGGCGAACCGTATCGAGCACCTGAGAACTGCCCAAACGACCAATAATGCCGATATTACGAAATTGCTCCATGAGGCTCCTGCAAGGTTGTAGGCGTGCGAAAACAGCGATTATGGTCGAAACACGACAATAGACAAAACCCTTTCAGGCTACGGGAGCTATGCTCGCACAATGATCCTCTTTCCCGACTTGCTCAACCTGCCCCGCCAATTACGTCACCCTGAGGTGCGTGATTTGGCGTGGGTGATCCTCGCCCCGCCCATGCTCAGCCAAACCCCGTGGCCACAGCGACACCCGCTGGCTGGCAGCGACTGGGTGCAGGCACCGGACCAACTGGAGCACTGGTTGCGAGCGCTGGACCAGCACAGCGAGCCGTTGCAGCAGTGGCTGGCGTTGGCCACCACGCGCCGACTGGGGCGCTATTACGAGCGGCTCTGGCAGTTTGCCGTCGAGCATGCGCCGGGGGTTGAGCTGATCGCGGCCAACCTGCCGATCCGCTTGGGCGGCCACACCTTGGGTGAACTGGACCTGTTGCTGCGCGACCGTGACGGGGTTCACCATCTTGAACTGGCGATCAAGCTGTACCTTGGCCCGCAGCAGGCCGATGGCCGCGACCCCGGCAACTGGCTGGGCCCCGGCAGCAATGACCGCCTGGACCGCAAGCTCAAGCACTTCAGCCAGCACCAACTACCTATGTCCAACCGCCCTGAAAGCCGGGAGATCCTGGCCAGGCTGGATATTCAGACGTTCACTGCCAGCCTGTGGCTGGGCGGTTACCTGCTGTACCCGTGGCCGGGGCATGCGCTTTCGCCCGCAGGCGCACACCCGCAGCATTTACGGGGGCGCTGGCTGCATCAACGTGACTGGCCCGCCTTTATCCACCAGAGTGCTGAAGGTTGCTGGCAACCCCTGCCCCGCCACGCCTGGCTGGCCCCGGCGCACGCAACGCCTGAAGGGTTGTGGAGCAAACAACAGCTCGACGTGTGGCTGGCCGAACTGCATCCGCAGGCGCCGGCACAACTTATGGTGCGCCTGGTTGAGAACGGCAGCGGTAACTGGGAAGAAGCCGAGCGTCTGTTTTTAGTGGCTGACCTGTGGCCCAACGTGCCCGGCAACCCTGAAAACTGACCCACCTCAGCTTTTTCCCTGGCAGGCGTATTACAGTGTGAGCACTCCGTCGAACAAGAACGGAGGCCAAACCTGAACCGTGAGGAAACCCCATGTCCTGGAAAAGCACCGCTGAGCGCTACAGTCGTGTCTCCATCGCCCTGCACTGGCTGATGGTGCTGCTGTTTGTACTGATTTACGCCTCGATTGAATTTCGCGGAATCTTCCCGAAAGACAGCGACGGTCGCAACCTGATGAAAGACGCTCACTTTATGCTCGGCCTGACGGTTTTTGCGCTGGTCTGGCTGCGGCTGTTGGCGCGAACCCTGGGCGTCGCGCCGAAAATCATCCCCACGCCCCCGGCCTGGCAAAGCGCGCTGGCCACGTTGATGCACTGGGCGCTGTACCTGTTCATGATCGCCATGCCGGTGTTGGGTTATTTGATCCTCAGCCATAACGACAAGCCGGTGTTCTTCTATGGCCTCGACATCCCGCCCCTGACCGCGAAAAACGTAGACCTCGCCAAGCAAATCAAAGGCTGGCACGAACTGGGCGCAACTATCGGCTACTGGCTGATCGGCCTGCACGCCCTCGCCGGGCTCGGCCATCACTACCTGATTAAGGACAACACCCTGCTGCGCATGCTGCCTGGACGCTAATTTCACGCCTTAGGGGTGAGCTGTCTTAAAGATCAAAAGATCGCGAGGCAAGCTCGCTCCTACGGGGGTGGTGTTTACGAAGCGAAGGCAAACCCCCGGCGGCCTTGCAAGCCGCCGGTGTGCACGAACACCAGACGTTGCCCCCGGCCGATGCGCCCCTGCTCAACCGCCGCTTTGAGCGCCATCAAGGCTTTGCCGGTGTAAAGAGGCTCCAGCGGCAAGCCACTGGCCGCTTCACTGGCCTGGATAAACGCCAGCAAATCTTCATCTACCTTGGCAAAGCCGCCACGACTGG
Source organism: Pseudomonas sp. FSL R10-1350 (assembly GCF_009600525.1). Taxonomy (NCBI): domain Bacteria; kingdom Pseudomonadati; phylum Pseudomonadota; class Gammaproteobacteria; order Pseudomonadales; family Pseudomonadaceae; genus Pseudomonas; species Pseudomonas sp. FSL R10-1350. The sequence continues at coordinate 23,502 of NZ_WIVR01000003.1, read as the reverse complement.
CGTCGATCAGTTCAAAATCGCGCCCGACATGCCCCGCTGCCTGCAAAATTGCTTCGATTTGCGGGGCGACACCATGATCGTCCGGCACCGCCAACGCGCCGTACACCTTGTGCTGCCCCGCCTCACCCAACACCAGGCCGGCCAGGGTGGTGCCCGTACCGGCCGCCAGCCACCAGGCGTCGTAGTCGTCCCAACCTGGCGCCGCCAGTTGCTCACGCACTTGATGCACCAGGGTCATGCAGCCCCGCGCACCCGGCAGCCCACCGCCGCCTTCCGGAACCGGCTGCAATCCAGGGTATTGCGCCTGCCAGGGCGCCCAAAAGCCCGGTGCATGCCGCGCCCGATAACCGGCAAAGCCCAGCCAATGCAGGTGCATGCCATAGCGTTCAAGGTCCAGTGTGGTCGGGGTCTGTTGCGGGTGGCCGCGCAACAGACCGACCGTCGCAAAATCAAAGCGCTTGCCCGCCGCGGCTAACGCATGCAAATGGTTCGAATGGGCCCCGCCCAGGCTGATCAAACCTTGTGCGCCCACGGCGTGCGCGGCTGTCAGGTGCTCGGTGAGCTTGAACCACTTGTTGCCACTGATCAGTGGGTCGATCTGGTCCAGGCGCAAGACCGCCACCTCGACACCGGCCTGTTGCATCCAATCCAGGTGTAAGCTCTGCAACAGCGCGCGCGGGCGCCAGTCAATCAAAGGCAACATCGCCATCGTTCCCCTAAAAGGAAGCGAGTTTACAGCAGCCCGCAGCCACAGCAGACTGTCGGCTTTGGCTGAACAACCGACCAATAAACCGACTTGAATCCCAGCTTCTTGGTAAGGTGTGCGCCGACTTTTGTTGCCCGTTATCGTCCTGCGGGCTGCTGCACTTTTGTTTACTGACATGAGACACCCGGAACATGCCCGAGCCGATCCCTCTTAAAGATCACGACACCGAGAAACGGCTGGTCAATAAAAGACTGATTGCGTGCGCCCTGCTGGTCCTGGCGATCAGTTGCACGCTGATCGGCCGCCTGTATTTTCTGCAAGTCACCGAGTTCGACTACAACTCCACCGTGTCTGAAAACAACCGGGTTCACGTGCTGCCCATCCCGCCGGAACGCGGCCTGATCTATGACCGCAACGGCGTGCTGCTGGCGGATAACCAGCCCAGCTTCAACATGACCATCACCCGTGAACGCGCTGGCGACACCGCCAAGGTGCTGGACAACGTGATGAGCATCCTGCACTTGCCGGAAGAAGACCGCGCGGTATTCACCAAAGCCATGAAGCAGGCCCGGCATCCGTTTGACCCCTCGACCCTGCTCTACGAGCTGACCGAAGAGCAAATCGCCCTGCTGGCGGTCAACCAGTACCGTTTGCCGGGTATTGATGTCGAAGCCCAGTTCGTACGCCATTACCCGCAGGGCGATCACTTTGCCCATTCGGTGGGCTATGTCGGGCGCATCAACGAGAAAGAAGCCAAGCAACTGGACCCCACCGAGTATCGCGGTACCCAGTCGATTGGCAAAACCGGCATCGAGCGCTTTTACGAGCACGAACTGCACGGCCAGGTGGGTTTTGAAGAAGTCGAGACCAATGCCCAGGGCCGGGTGATGCGCGTGCTGCGCCACCACGACGCAGTGGCGGGCAAGAACATTGTCCTGAGCCTGGATATCCACCTGCAAGAAGCCGCCGAAGAAGCCTTGGGCGACCGTCGCGGTTCCATCATCGCCATCGACCCGAAAACCGGTGAAGTGCTGGCGATGGTCAGCAAGCCCAGCTTCGACCCCAATCTGTTTGTGACCGGCATCAGCTCCAAGGACTACTCGGCCCTGCGTGACTCGGTCGACAAACCCCTGTTCAACCGGGCCTTGCGTGGCCTGTATGCACCGGGCTCGACCATCAAGCCTGAAGTGGCGATTGCCGGCCTGGACAGCGGCGTGATTTCAGCCTCGACGCGGGTCTTCGACCCCGGCTACTTCCAGTTGCCCAATGTTGACCACAAATACCGCAACTGGAACCACAGCGGCGACGGCTGGGTCGACTTGAATGCGGCGATCATGCGCTCCAACGACACCTACTTCTATGATCTGGCGTCCAAGCTGGGCATTGACCGCATGCACGACTACATGTCGATGTTCGGCCTTGGCCAAAAAGTCTCGATGGACATGTTTGAAGAGTCGTCAGGCTTGATGCCGTCCCGCGAATGGAAGCGCAGCACCCGCCGCCAGGCCTGGTTCCCCGGTGAAACAGTGATTCTGGGTATTGGCCAGGGCTACATGCAGGTCACGCCGCTGCAACTGGCGCAAGCCACCGCATTGATTGCCAACAAAGGCGTGTGGAACCGTCCGCACTTGGCCAAGACCATCGACAGCACCCCGCCGGTCGATGAAAACCCGATGCCGAACATCGTGCTGCACGACCCCAAGGAGTGGGAACAGGTTAACCACGCGATGCAATTGGTGATGCATGACCCGCGCGGCATCGCTCGGGCGGCGGCACAGGGCGTGCAATACCGGATCGCTGGTAAAAGTGGTACGGCGCAGGTGGTGGCGATCAAGCAAGGTGAGCGGTACGACCGTTTGAAAACTGCCGAGCGCAACCGTGACAACGCCTTGTTCGTCGGCTTTGCCCCGGCAGAAGACCCGCAAATCGTGATTTCGGTGATGATTGAAAACGGCGAAGCCGGTGGCCGTGTTGCTGGCCCGGTGGTGCGTAAAGTGATGGACGCCTGGTTGCTGGACAACCACGGCGTGCTCAAGCCGCAATACGCCAGCCCCCAGGAAAAACCCCACACCACCCCGCACGTTTGATATCACGCGGTCTTTGACGACTGGCGAATGCCCTGTAGGAGCGAGCTTGCCTCGCGATCTTTTGATCTTTTAAAAGATCGCGAGACAAGCTCGCTCCTACACGGGTTTACTCAGTAGCGCGCATCCACCGGTTTACCGCCCTTGGGCCAGTCCTTGGCCTTGTCGACGAAGTCTGGCCGGGGTTTGTGCGAGAAGTACTCGGCCACGTCCACGGCGTCCTGATCTGACAAGCCGCCCTGCCCCAACGGAAAGTTCGCGTGAAAACCGATCGGCATGTTGCGCTTGACGAACGCCGCCGCCGTGTAGGTACGCGCCATGCCCGCGCCGATATTGAACGACTCATCGCCCCACAACGGCGGGTACACATAGCTGCCATCGGCGTGCTTCAGACCTTGGCCATCATCACCGTGGCACACCGCGCATTGCTGCACATACACCACTTTGCCGTTGTCGACATTGGGCTTGATGCCAGGGTCGATCTTGCCGACGCCACGGCCTGCCACTTTATCGCCGGGGGCGGTGTTCATTTTCATCCAGTCGAAATACGCCACCATGGCCTGCATGTCAGGGGACGCGACGGGCAGCGGCTTGCCGTCCATCGAACGGCGGAAACAGCCGTTGATCCGTTCCTCCAGGGTGATTTCCTTGCCCGCGCGCGGCGCATAACCCGGAAAGAACGCGGACACGCCCACAAACGGCGAACCATCCGCCACAGTGCCCGCATTCAAGTGGCAACTGGTGCAATTGAGCGCATTGCCGACGTTATCCGGGAGCAAAGCCTTGGTTTGCAAGTGCAGACGCATGCCGCGCACCACTTGATCGGCGTTGGATGCGCTTAACAGATTCGCCAAGCGCGGGGTTTCAAAGGCGCTGGAATCAGTGGTCTGCGGATCGAGTTGCTTGCGCATCCTGGCCACTTGCGCAGGCTTGATGGCCGCGGCGTCATTGCCCCAACTGCTGCGCACAAAGCTCAGGATTTCAGCGATTTCGGCATCGCTCAGCCTTGCAAAGCCAGGCATGGTGTAGACCCGTGGATGAGCCACCGTTTGCGCGGTTTGCCAGCCGGTCAGGGTGATATGCAACAACGAGGTCGGGTTAGGCGAAAGGATGCTCGGGTTGCCATTCAAGGGCGGGAAGATGCCTTTGACCCCGCCGCCATCCGGGCGGTGGCAGTCGGCGCAAAACTGCGTATAACCCAGCCCGCCACGGGTGCTGAACAAGGTCTCAGGGGCAAGGGCCGGGGCGTTGGCCACTGCGGGCATCGGCAACTCGTCCTTGCCTGCTGGCAATGATTTCAAATAGCTGGCAATGGCCGTCAGGTCGGCATCGGTAAAATGCTGGGTGCTGTGGTGAATCACATCGACCATGTTGCCCGAGACCGTGGCGAAGCGGTTTTGCCCGGTCTTGAGCAATTGCACAGTGTCTTGCACCGTCCACAGGTTACGCAGGCTCAACGCTTGCCACTCTTCGACCGTCTCGCCAGCCAGGTAGTGCTTGCCACTGCTGCCAGCATCGCTCATGGCTTTTTCCTGGAAAGCCAGCCCGCGCGGCGTATGGCATGAGCCGCAGTGCCCAAGCCCTTGCACCAGATAGGCGCCACGGTTAATCACGTCAGTCCTGGCCGGATCGGGCACAAACGGCTGGGTGTCGAGGAACATCATGTTCCACAACGCCAGGCCCCAGCGCTGATTGAACGGGAAGCTCATTTCAGATTCCAGGTTGGCGTTTTTGACCGGGGTTACGCCCTGCATCAGGTAGGCATACAAGTCCTGCATATCGCCTTCGCTCATCTTCGCGTAAGACGGGTACGGCATGGCCGGGTACAGGTGTTGCCCGCTCGGGGTCACGCCTTTGCGCATCACCTCATCAAACTGCTCAAAGCTGTAGTTGCCGATACCGGTGTCGCGGTCAGGGGTGATGTTGGTCGAGTAAATGGTCCCCATCGGAGTTTTCAGCGCCAGACCACCAGACATGGGCGCCGCGCCTTTGGCAGTGTGGCAAGCGATGCAGTCACCCAGTTGGGCAACATACTGGCCGCGCTCGGTCTGCGTGGGTTGGGGGGCGGAGCCAACTGCCGGGGTCGGCTCATTGGCGCAGGCTGCAAAGGTACTCATCAGCGTCAGACCGGCGATGGCCAGACGCGGGAAGGTTAAAACCATGGCGTTATTCCTTTAAGGCGCCGACCTGGGGTGGCCCCCTCGGTGCGAGCCATTATTTTTATGAACTCCTCATAGATGTTTGTACCTGATAACAAAATGACATCGCTTGACCCGGATCACACCACACGCCGCAACGCACGCTCATCTGCTGGCATAACAAATGCTTGGCTACGCTCCAGCACATTGCAGGTTGTTTAATTGGGACTGCAACGAACTGCGAAAACCCCGACGCTAGACGCGTCCTGGAGCGTAAGAAGGAACCTTGGAATGCCAGCACCTGTTACAGGCTCGTCGATTAATGTGCCCACGGCGAAAACCGTGGGTTTTTTAGTGATACCGAACTTCACCACTATCGGTTTTGCCTCGGCGATTGAGACCCTGCGCATGGCCAATATGGCGGCGCGGCGCGAGTTGTTCCGCTCGGTGATCATCGCCCCCAACCTGGACCCGGTGACCGCCAGCAACGGCATGCGCATCCTGCCCGACTACGCCATTGGCGACGCACCAAAACTGGACATATTGCTGGTGGTGGGCTCAAACCCGATCGTATCTCACCTCAGCAGTCGGCCTTTGCTTAACTGGTTGCGCAAGCTGGCCCACGAAAAAGTCACCTTGGGGGGCATTTGTACCGGCAGTTACTGGCTGGCCCGTGCGGGCTTGCTCAAGGGCTATCGCTGCACCATCCACTGGGAAGACATTGAAACCCTCAAAGATCACTTCCCCGGAATCATCATTTCCAACCAGTTGTTCGAAATGGACCGCGATCGCTTCACCTGTTCCGGCGGCGTCGCGTCCATGGACATGACTTTGCAATTGATCGCCCGTGAACCGGGTGGCCGGGAGATCGCCGCCCACGCTGCCGAACTGCTGTTGTGCGATCGGGCCCGAGGCGCGCAAGAGCAACAACGCGTGCCTTTACGGCAAAAGCTGGGGACTTCGCAGCCCAAGCTCAGCCAGGTGGTGGCGATTATGGAGGCCAACCTGGAAGAACCGGTCAGCCTTGAAGACCTGGCCCGGTTCAATGACGTATCGGTGCGCCAGCTGGAGCGCCTGTTCAACAAACACCTGCAACGCACGCCAAGCCAGTACTACCTGGAACTGCGTCTGGCTCGCGCCCGTACCTTGTTGCTGCGCAGCGAGTCGCAAGTGCGCGACATAGCCCTCGCCTGCGGCTTTGTCTCGGCGGCGCATTTCTCCAAATGCTACAGCCGCCTGTTCGGCGTCTCGCCGGTTGGCGAGCGTAAGCAAGTAGCGTTGCACTGATCCCGCAGACGTAGAAGCGAGCTTGTCTCGCGATCTTTTGAATGTTTAAAAGATCGCGAAGCAAGCTCGCTCCAACAGAAACCCGCGCGTTTTTGTTAATCCTGCAATGCCTTGTACGCGGTCTCGCGGCTGGCGAGCATCGCGATCAAGGCCACGGCGGCTGCCGCCAACAAGTACCAGGCCGGGGCCATTTTGTTACCCGTCAGCTGGATCAGCCAGGTCGCAATAAACGGCGCGGTACCGCCAAACACGGCATTGGCGATGTTAAAGCTGAAGGCAAAACCGCTGAAACGCACCCGCGTCGGGAAAATCTCGGCCAGGAAACACGGCAAGGTACCGTCGTTCATCGCCAGAATCGCCCCGAAAGCGATCTGAATCATCAAAATCACCACCAGCGACGGGTTACCGAGCATTCCGAACAACGGAAAGGTCAGCAGCAAAAACAGCACTGACGCCGCCACCAACATGGTCTTGCGGCCGTAGCGGTCGGACAGTTTGCCCATCAGAAAGATCAAGCCGATATAGGTCGCCAAAGACACGGTAGAAGCGATAAATGAATCGCTTTCATTCATGCCCATTTCTGTCGACAGATACGTCGGCATGTAACTGAGCAGCAGGTAAAACGCCACGGCATTCAAGCACGTCACGCCGATCCCGATGACCACTGCACGGCGATGCACCGTGAGCAATTCGCGAATCGGCGCGTGGGTCGCGCATTCCTTGGCCTCAAGGCGTTTTTCCATCTCCAGGAACTTGGGGGAATCCTGCAAGCTGACGCGGATATAACGCCCGACCAGACCAAACGGCGCGGCCAGCAAGAACGGCAAGCGCCAGCCCCAGTCGTGGAGGTTTTCAACGGTCATGAGCGCATGCAGCCCCGCGACAAATACCGCACCGAACAACAGCCCGGCGGCGGTGCTCGCCGGGACAATGCTGGTGTAAAATCCGCGTTTGCCCTGAGGGGCGTACTCAGCCAAAAACGCCGAAGCCCCCGCGTACTCACCGGAGGCCGAAAAGCCCTGCACCAGCCGGATCAACAACAGCAGCGCCGGAGCCCACAAGCCGATGTGGTTGTAACCCGGCAACAAGCCAATGCAAAAGGTCGAGACAGTCATGATCAGAATCGACCAGGCCAAGGCGCTGCGACGCCCGTATTTGTCGCCAAAATGTCCCCAAACCAGCCCGCCGATGGGACGCACGATAAACGACAGCGCAAACACCGCGAAGGTTGCCAGCAGGCCGGTTGCCGCATCGGTCTGCGGGAAAAACGTCAAGGCGATGATGGTCGCCAGATAGCCATACGCAGCGTAATCAAACCACTCGACAAAATTGCCCAGAAAACTGGCGGTGGCCGCGCGGCGCAAGGCCTTGCGTTCACTGCTGAGTTCGAGCTGTTGTTCGGCGGTCAGGGAAAGCGTGGACGAGACGGTGGACATGACAAATACCCTCATTGTGTTCTTGTTGGCAGGGGTAATGGGTCAGAAACGCTGCGCGTCTAAGGCGCGCATGCGTTGAGCAGGGCTTTGTAGTCGCTGCCGCAGGCTGCGATGGGTTGCACAGCCTGCGGCAGCGGATACAAGTGTTTTATTTCTTGATGATGTTGTGCTGCGGGCCATACGGGAAATGGGTGATGTTTTCACCGCCCTGTTCGTTCACGATCAAAATGTCGTGTTCGCGATACCCGCCGGCACCGGGGCGGCCTTCGGGAATCATGATCATCGGCTCGATCGACACCACCATCCCTGGCTCAAGCACCGTATCGATGTCTTCACGCAGCTCCAGCCCGGCTTCACGCCCGTAGTAATGGCTCAAAGTGCCAAACGAATGGCCGTAACCAAAGGTGCGATATTGCAGCAAATCGTGTTCCAGAAAGATCTCATTCAACTGCCGGGCAATGTCCGAGCAGCGCATGCCCGGCTTGATCAGCTTTAACCCGGCCTCGTGCACCTTGACGTTCACTTCCCACAGGCGCAGGTGTGCGTCAGAGCAATGATCCAGGAACAACGTACGCTCCAGCGCGGTGTAGTAACCGGCAATCATCGGGAAGCAGTTCAGGCTCAAAATGTCGCCTTTGTTGACCCGGCGGGTTGTTACCGGGTTGTGCGCGCCATCGGTGTTGATGCCGGACTGAAACCAGGTCCAGCTGTCCATCAACTCAGAGTCCGGGAAGGTGCGGGCAATTTCCCGGACCATGGCCTGGGTGGCATGCAGCGCCACTTCGTATTCCGGCACCTGATCGGCCAAGGCCTCGACAACCGCCGCGCCGCCGATATCGGCGATACGCGCGCCATGGCGAATAATTGCGTGTTCTTCGGCCGATTTGATCATGCGCAAGCGCATGCAGGGGGCGGCGATGTCGACAAACTCCGCTTGCGGGTAACGGCTGGCGAGCTTGTCGCGATTGAGCAAATTCATGTGATCGAATTCGATCCCGATGCGCCCGGCCTTGGGCAACGCTTGCTGGATGGCGACAAAGTAGTTGTCGCGCTGCCAGTCGGTGTAAACGATGTTGTCGGTGCCCACGGTCCGGCGCCAGGGCTGGCCGCCATCGATGTTGGCGCTGATGGTTACTACGCGGTCCTGCGTGACCACCAGTGCGTAGTTACGGCCAAACGAGCAGTACAGGAAGTCACTGTAATAGTTGAGGTTGTGGTACGAGGTAAACACCGCTGCATCGATATTGTTCTGCGCCATGTAGGCACGCAGCTTGGCCTGGCGATGGGCGTACTCCTGGGCCGAGAACGTTGGGGTGACTTTTTCGCCGTTCTTGATCTGGATGGTTTTAGGCATTTGCATGTCAGGTACCCTTGTCGGTGATCGCACTTGAAAGCCGCCTGCGGGGCCGGCCGTTGAGGATCATTCGAACAGAAGCAAGACCGCCCTTTTTGTGCGAATCCGACCTGTAGTTGATCAGATCCGCTGTGCATCCACCGGGCTAGACAGATGACAACTGTCATCCTGTCCGTCATAGCAATTGCACAGCATCGGTATTAGTGGGATATTCGCGAATGTGAAATATTCTCATTGATACCTTTCTCCTATGCCTAGCCCCACCCACTTGCTGTTGGTCGAAGACGATTTCCGGCTTCGCCACGACCTCGAACGTCATCTGTTGCAGCGCGGCTTTACCGTCACCAGTTGCCCGGATGGCATTCAGGGCCTCAACGCACTGCAACAACGCCCTTTTGATCTGGTACTGCTGGACATCATGTTGCCAGGCATCGACGGCTTGTCACTGCTCGAAGCCCTGCGCAGCCAGCAAAATGTGCCGGTGATGCTGATGTCGGCCCTGGGCAATGAACAGGACCGCATCACCGGCTTTACCCGTGGTGCCGATGATTACCTGCCCAAACCCTTCAGCCTGGCCGAACTGGACGCGCGCACCGATGCGCTGCTGCGGCGCATGGCCATGTTCAAGCCAGTTGCGGTTGAGCGTCAGCACGGCTCAATAATCTTTGATGAGAGCGCCCAGGATGTGCTGCACAACGGCCAACTGGCCGGGTTTACCGGCTCGGAGTTCAGGCTGCTGCTCACTTTGCATGAACACGGCGGCGAACCCTTGAGCAAGGCGTTTCTGTATCAACAGGTGTTGCACCGTATCTACACACGGCTGGACCGTGGCCTCGACGTGCACGTGTGCAATGTCCGGCGCAAGCTGGCGGCGATCGGCGCGCAACATATTCAGATCCAGTCGATACGCGGCCAGGGCTATATTCTGGTCGACACGGAAAAACACTGATGCGCCGTCACCCCTTGCTGTGGAAGCTGGCGCTGTTACAAGTCAGTTTTTGTTTGCTGCTGACCTGGATCATCTGGATCTGGGGCCTGTCGACTGAACGCCAGACCTACTTTCTAACGCCTGAAGAGCGCGATTACCTGGCCGAGTATGCCCAGCAAGCCGAAGACATTTGGCAGCAACAGGACCGTGACGCACTGCAGCGCTTTACCCGGCAAGTTGCCGCCAAAGAGAACACCTGGGTCACGGTGCTGGGGCCGCACCTGGAAAGCTTGAGCAACACCCCGCTGACGCCCGAGATTTATCGCCAACTGACCTTTATGCGCCAACTGCATTGGCCCATGAGCCGACGCCTGCAAGACGAACTGCCCTATGTCAGCATTCCGTTCCCCACGCATCCCGAGCAAGGTCAGTTGGTTATCCAGTTGCCCGAGCGCCTGTTGCCCAGCGGCCTCACGCCGTGGACGCATGTGCTCAGTCACGGCGTGATGCCAACCTTGCTCGCCGCACTGCTCGGCCTGCTGCTGTATCGAAACCTGGTGGTGCCGCTCAATCGCTTGCGTGATCGCGCCGATGCCTTGCGCGCAGATGACCTGGACAGCGAAGTGCCTTTGCCGTTGATCAAGCGCCGCGATGAGTTGGGCGAGCTGGCTCAAGCCTTCGAACACATGGCCAGCCGCTTGCGCCAAAGCCTGAATCAGCAGCGCTTGTTGTTGCGTACCCTGAGTCACGAATTGCGCACACCGCTGGCACGTCTGCGCATCGCCCATGACAGCCAGTTACCGGCGCAGCAGTTGCGCCAGCGACTGGACCGCGAAATCGACGACATGCAGCGCTTGCTCGAAGACACCCTCAACCTGGCCTGGATGGACACCGAGCGCACGCAACTGCCCAGTGAGCCAGTGCTGGTGCTGTCGGTGTGGGAAGCCTTGTGCGAAGACGCCTGCTTTGAAAGTGGCTGGTCAGCCGAGCGTTTGCCTTGCCTGTTGGGCACCGAGTGTTATGTGCAAGTGCACCTCGACAGCCTGGCCCAGGCCCTGGAAAACCTGCTGCGCAACGCCATTCGCTATTCGCCGCCAGATGGCAACGTCACCCTCAGCGGCTGGCGCGAAGGCGATGCCTGGCATTTGTGCCTGCAAGATCAGGGGCCCGGCGTGGCAGAAGAAGACCTGCCCAACCTGTTTGTGCCGTATCAGCGCCTCAAAGGTTCGATCGGCGAAGGATTTGGCCTGGGCCTGGCCATTGCCCAGCGCGCCATCGAGCTACAACAAGGCCGCCTTTGGGCGACTAACGGCGAGACCGGTTTGTGCATGCACCTGTTGCTGCCGGCCCAGAAGTGTTTAGAAAGTTAATGCGCTTTACTCTCAATTAGCAGTCATTATCATTCGTGATCTTCTTGTATCTGGTTGTCTCGGAGATCACCCGATGTCGTTACATGCGCTGCGCCCTTTCGCCCCTTTTGTGTTGTCCAGTTGCTGGCTGCTGACCAGTTCCGTTCAGGCTGCGACTCAGGACACCACGCCTGCGGCGCTGGAACTCGAAAACACCAACGTCGTCGCCACTGCGCTGGAAGAAACCAAGCAGATGCCCGGTGTGTCGATCATTACCGCAGAAGACATCAAAAAGCGCCCTCCGGCCAATGACCTGTCCCAGATCATTCGCACCATGCCGGGGGTCAACCTGACGGGCAACTCCACCAGCGGCCAGCGCGGCAACAACCGCCAGATCGACATCCGTGGCATGGGCCCGGAAAACACCTTGATTCTGGTGGATGGTAAGCCGGTCAACAGCCGTAACTCCGTGCGTTATGGCTGGCGCGGTGAGCGGGACAGCCGCGGCGACACCAACTGGGTGCCGGCCGATCAGGTCGCACGCATAGAGGTATTGCGTGGTCCCGCCGCTGCCTTGTACGGCAACGGTGCTGCTGGCGGTGTGGTCAATATCATCACCAAACAGCCGGGGGCTGAAACCCACGGTGAGGCCACGGTCTACAGCAACTTCCCGACCCACAAGGATGAAGGCGCCACCGAGCGCATGAGTTTCGGCCTGAACGGCCCGCTCACTGAGAACCTGAGCTACCGGGTGTACGGCAACATCGCCAAGACCGATCCGGATGACTGGGACATCAACCAGGGCCACGAGTCGCTGCGCACCGGCAACCAGGTCGGCACCCTGCCCGCTGGCCGTGAAGGCGTGCGCAACAAAGACGTGAACGGCTTGCTGAGCTGGCACCTGACCCCGCAGCAGACTCTGGAGTTCGAAGCGGGCTTCAGCCGCCAGGGCAACATCTATACCGGCGACACGCAAAACACCAACAGCAACGCTTACGTAAAAAGCCTGCTGGGCCATGAAACCAACCGAACTTACCGCGAGACTTATGCGCTGACCCATCGCGGTGAATGGGATTTCGGCAGCAGCATGGCCTACCTGCAATACGAAAAAACCCGCAACACGCGGATCAACGAAGGCTTGGCCGGTGGCACCGAAGGCATCTTCAGTAACAGTGGCTTCTACACCGCCGTGCTCAAGGACCTGACCGCCCATGGCGAGCTTAACTTGCCATTGCACGCAGGGCTGGATCAGACCTTGACCCTGGGCACCGAGTGGACCCAGCAAAAACTCGATGACCCCAGCGCCAACACCCAACTGACCACCGAAGGAGGCGCGGTTCCGGGCTTGACCAGCACCAACCGCAGCACCAGCTCCTCGGCGCAGATTTTCTCGCTGTTTGCGGCTGACAATATCGAGCTGCTGCCCGGCACCATGCTGACCCCGGGCTTGCGCCTGGATCACCACAGCATCGTGGGCAACAACTGGAGCCCATCGCTCAACCTGTCACACGAATTGACCAACACCGTAACCCTTAAAGCCGGTATCGCCCGAGCCTACAAGGCACCCAACCTGTACCAGTTGAACCCGGACTATCTGCTGTATAGCCGCGGCCAGGGTTGCTACGGGCAAACGACCAGTTGCTACCTGCAAGGCAACGCCGACCTCAAGGCTGAAACCAGCGTCAACAAAGAGTTGGGCATTGAGTACAACAACGAAGGCGTTGTCGCAGGTTTGACCTACTTCCGCAACGACTACAAAAACAAGATCGAATCCGGCCTGTCACCCATCGGCCAGGCCGTGGGCGGTACCGGCGACTATGCCAATGCAGGGATCTATCAGTGGGAAAACGTGCCCAAGGCTCTGGTTGAAGGCCTTGAAGGCACCCTGACGCTACCGCTGTCAGCGCAAGTGACCTGGACCAACAACTTCACCTACATGCTGCAATCGAAAAACAAGCAAACAGGTGATTACCTGTCGGTGACCCCGCGCTACACCCTGAACTCGATGCTGGACTGGCAGGCCACCCAAGACCTGTCGCTGCAAGCCAGCGTGGCCTGGTACGGTAAACAGACGCCGAAAAAATTCGATTACCACGGCGAACGCGTCACGGGGACGTCCAACAACCAGCTGGCACCTTACGCCATCGCCGGGATCAGCGGCACCTACGCCATCACCCGTTACCTGAGCATCACCGCAGGCGTCGAGAACCTGTTTGACAAGCGCTTGTACCGCGAAGGCAACGCCCAAGGTGTGGCCAATATCGAAGGCGCCGGTGCCGCGACTTACAACGAACCGGGCCGTACGCTGTTCACCAGCCTGACCGCGTCGTTCTGAGCCATAACGAGATCGCCTGATGAGAACGATGATCCTCCCTCTGGCGCTGCTGCTTGCACTGGCCCTGCCCGTGCAAGCAGCTCAGACCCGACCTGCGCCTGACCAGCCCATGGACACCAGCCTGCTGCAGCGCAAAGACCTCAAATACAGTTTCAGCTCGCTACTGCTGGACTCTGCTGACGGCCAGCGCCACTACCAACTGTGGATTGGCCGCCCCGCCAGCGCACCGCCCAAAGACGGCTATCCGGTGGTCTGGATGCTCGATGGTAATGCCGCAATGGGCGCGCTGGATCCTCAGTTGCTCAATACGTTGGCGGACGGAAAAGCGCCGTTGCTGGTGGCCATCGGTTACCAGACGCCGCTGCGTATTGAGCGCAACGCCCGCACCTATGACTACACCCCGAGCAGACCGAGCGCCGCCCGGCAAACCGACCCGCTGACCGAGCAACCCAGCGGCGGCGCTGACGTCTTCCTCGACCTGCTGCGCGAGCGCATGCGCCCGGCGATTGCCGCTCAGGCGCCGATCAATCTGCACCAGCAAACCTTGTGGGGCCACTCGTATGGCGGCCTGTTGGTGCTGCACGCCCTGCTCAACCGGCCGGGCGAGTTTGCCCACTACGCCGCGGCCAGCCCGTCACTGTGGTGGACCGACGTGAATATAGATGCGGGCTTCAAGCAACGCCTCAAAGGCCATCAACCGCACCTGCTGTTGATGCGCGGCACTGCCGAACCCGGCAACCCGCGCGGGCCGAGCGTCGGGCAACCGGATCAGCGCATGCAAACGCTCAAAAGCCAATTGAACGGCCTGCCAGGACTCACCGTTGACTACCACACCTTCGATGGCATGAGTCACGGCGAAACCCTGCCCGCCTCGCTGCGTTACGTGCTGCAAGCTCTGTAACCCCTCGAAACTGTAGGAGCGAGCTTGCCTCGCGATCTTTTGATCTTTTAAAAGATCGCGAGACAAGCTCGCTCCTACAAAAAGGGTTGCGCGTGCATTTATTCCAATACGGAATCCAGTCTATAAAAAACATGAATTTTATTTATGGCATGCCTTTCTTTATCTTCACCTGACCTCCATTACCGGGCACCACCATGACCAGCCAAGCACACTCGAACCCGCTGGATGAACCTCCTGTCGAGGTCAACTGGCAGCGCAACCTGGCTGTCAGTGTGTTCGGCGCATTCACCACGATTATTGCCATGACCCTGTTGCTGCCCTTTCTGCCGTTGTATGTCGAGCAGCTTGGGGTCAGCGATCCGGCGGCTATCGTGCAGTGGTCTGGCATCGCCTTTGGCGCAACGTTTTTGACGGCAGCCCTGACGGCACCGTTGTGGGGCCGCCTGGGAGATCGCTACGGGCGCAAGTTGATGCTGATTCGCGCAAGCCTGGGCATGGCCATCGCCATGTCATTGATTGGTCTGGCCGAAAACATCTACCAACTGGTCGGCTTGCGGCTGTTGGCCGGCTTGCTCGGAGGCTACGCGTCGGGGGCAACCATCCTAGTGGCCACGCAAACGCCCAAAGCGCGCTCGGGTTGGGCGCTGGGCATGCTGGCGTCGGGGATCATGGCCGGCAACCTCACCGGGCCGCTGATTGGCGGGCTGCTCCCGCCGTTGGTGGGCATCCGCAACACCTTCTTCCTGGCCGGCGGCCTGATCTTTATCACCTTCCTCGCCACGTTATTCCTGATGAAAGAAGTGCCCCGCCGCAAGCCTGCCGCCGGTACGCCCAAAGCGACAGCGGCCAGCGCCTGGAGCGCAATCCCGGACAAACGCCCGGTCATGACCATGTTTGTCGTGGCGGGCCTGATGATGTTCGCGATCATGTCCATTGAACCCATCATCACCGTGTACTTGATCCAGTTGCATACCCAGGATGTCACCCTGATGGCGGGCGTGGTCATGTCCGCCACCGCGCTGGCCAGCGTTTTGTCGGCATCGCGGGTGGGTAAATTGGCCGATCGCATTGGCCACTGGAAAGTCGTCACGGGGTGCATGAGCGTGGCCGCCCTGCTGCTGATTCCTCAAGCGTTCGTGACCAATGAGTGGCAACTGGTGGGGCTGCGTTTTCTGATGGGGTTGGCGCTGGGCGGGTTACTGCCGGGGATCGCCGCGATCATTCGCCACGCTGTGCCCGACAAAGTCGCCGGGCACATGCTCGGCTACTCAACGTCCTGCCAGTACATCGGCCAGGTGCTCGGGCCATTGACCGGCGGCTTTGTCGGCGGGCATTTCGGCATGCCCGCCGTGTTCATCATTACCTGCGTGTTGATGGCTGGCTGTGCCGCGGTGATGCTGGCCCTGCGGCCCCGCCACTCAGTTCAAGGGTATTAAGGGGCATTCGCGGCTTCTGAACGGGCAACCCAGTACATGGTCCATGTATAGGCGGCCAGGGCCAAACCGGCCAGCGTGCCGCCGATCAAACCGATGTACGAGAAACCCAAGTGGCTGCCGACCCAACTGCCCAGCAGCGCACCGCCGCCGATACCGATGTTGTAGATGCCCGAGAACATCGCCATGGCGACGTCAGTGGCATCCGGCGCCAGGGTCAGCACTTTCGATTGCAGGGCCAGACCAAAGCCCATTATCGACATGCCCCAGATAATGCTCAGGACACTCAACGACTCGACCCAACCACTGGCCGGCAACAGCAGGAGCAGACACAGCGCCAGCAAGCCGATGGCGATCAGCAGGAACAGGTGCGGGTTGTATTTGTGGAACAGGCTGAAGCACAGCGAGCCAATGATCCCGGCGCCGCCGAACAGCAACAGAGTAGTGGTCACGATGGTGCCGCTCATGCCAGCCACGCTCTGCACGAACGGCTCGATGTAGCTGTAGGCCGTGAATTGCGCGGTGATCACCACCGCAGTCAGCACGTAAACCGCCACCAGCGCAGGCCGCCTGAACAATACCGGCAAGCTTCTCAGCGAACCCGAGTTCTGGCTCGGCAGCAGCGGCAAGGTCTTGAACAGCCACAGCACCAGCAAGGACGCCAACCCGGCGATCACCAGGAACGTGGTGCGCCAGCCCATCGCCTCACCCAGCAAACGACCCAGCGGCACACCCAGGACCATGGCCAATGAAGTGCCAGTAGCCAGCAAACCCAATGCCTGCACCTGCTTGCCCTCCGGGGCCATGCGCACGGCCAGGGATGCAGTGATCGACCAAAACAGCGCGTGGGACAAGGCCACGCCAATCCGGCTGAGCAGCAAAATGCCGAAATGGGTAGCGACGCTGGACAGCAAGTGGCTGGCGATAAAGATGCCGAACAACGACAGCAGCAGCTTTCGGCGCTCGACGTTGCGCGTCAGCAGCATGATCGGCAGCGAGGTCAGGGAGACCACCCACGCGTAGATCGTCAGCATCAACCCGACGCTGGCGGTGGTCATGTCGAAGCTGGCGCCAATGGCACTCAGCAAGCCGACGGGGACAAATTCAGTGGTATTGAACACAAAGGCGGCCAGCGCCAATGCGATGACAGGTTGCCAATTTGCCTGAGGTGTTGCGCCATGGCTGCTCATTTATGGGGTGTTCTACTCGCATTCGGGAAGCTGACAGGTTCTTTTTGCTGCACTGGCGGTCACGCGCTGCACACACAACACGCCCCGGTGCCAGAAGCATAGCCAGAACCACACGGGGCGGCATTCTATAGCGTTCTTGACGGTATGACGGTGAACATCGAGTGACGCCTGCGAGACATTTAGCCGCATGGCTGAGCCACAGCACGAATCAACTCTACAATGGATCCACTAAATATAAACCCCATCCAATTTAGTGTTCGTTAATCGCCTAAAACGGCTGCTAATCACTGATTACAAATTGACTCACCCAAGACCAATCCCGCCTAATGGATCCATAAAAGCAATAACACCTGATCTGGAGATTGGTATGTATCCAAAAAATACGTGGTACGTCGCCTGCACCCCCGACGAAATCGCCGACAAACCGCTGGGCCGGCAGATTTGCGGTGAAAAGATGGTTTTTTATCGCGGCCTGGAAAACAAAGTCGCGGCCGTTGAAGACTTTTGCCCGCATCGCGGTGCCCCGCTCTCGCTGGGGTATGTCGACAACGGCAACCTGGTGTGCGGCTACCACGGCCTGGTGATGGGTTGCGACGGCAAGACCGTCGAGATGCCCGGCCAGCGCGTTCGCGGCTTCCCCTGCAACAAGACCTTTGCCGTGGTCGAGCGCTACGGGTTTATCTGGGTATGGCCGGGCGAACAGGACAAAGCCGACCCCGATCTTATCCACCACCTGGAGTGGGCCGTCAGCGATGAATGGGCCTACGGCGGCGGGCTGTTTCATATCGGTTGCGACTACCGCCTGATGATCGACAACCTGATGGACCTGACGCACGAAACCTACGTGCACGCGTCCAGCATCGGCCAGAAGGAAATTGACGAAGCCCCGCCGGTCACCACCGTCGAAGGCAACGAAGTGGTCACCGCCCGGCACATGGAAAACATCATGGCCCCGCCGTTCTGGCGCATGGCGTTGCGCGGTAACAACCTGGCCGATGATGTGCCGGTGGACCGCTGGCAGATCTGCCGCTTCTCCCCCCCCAGCCATGTGCTGATCGAAGTGGGCGTGGCCCATGCGGGCAAAGGTGGTTATCACGCCCCAGCGCAGGCTAAGGCATCAAGCATCGTGGTGGACTTTATTACCCCCGAAACCGACACCTCAATCTGGTACTTCTGGGGCATGGCGCGCAACTTCAACCCGCAGGATCAAGCGCTCACGGCGACAATCCGCGAGGGCCAGGGCAAGATTTTCAGCGAAGACCTGGAAATGCTCGAGCGCCAGCAACAAAACCTGCTGGATCACCCGCATCGCGCCTTGCTCAAGCTCAATATCGACTCGGGCGGTGTGCAGTCGCGTCGCGTCCTGGAACGCATCATCGCCAGCGAACGTGAGCCCGCCGAAAGCGTGATGAGGATCCAGCCATGATCGAAGTGCAGGTTGTTTCGCGCAAAACCGAAGCCCATGGGATTTGCAGTTATGAACTGGCCCGTCTCGATGAAAGCCCCCTGCCCGCTTTCAGCGCCGGGTCGCACATTGACGTGCACTTGCCCGACGGGTTGATTCGTCAGTACTCACTGTGCAACCACCCGGATGAACGCCATCGCTACCTGATTGGCGTGCTCAAGGACCCGGCTTCACGCGGCGGCTCTCAACACCTGCACGAGCAAATCAATACTGGCGACCGCTTGCAGATCAGCGAGCCGCGCAACTTGTTCCCGCTCGTCCACGAAGCCCGGCGCAGCCTGTTGTTTGCAGGCGGTATCGGCATCACCCCGATTCTGTGCATGGCCGAGCGTCTGGCCCACAGCAATGCTGACTTCGAGCTGCACTACTGCGCCCGCTCAAGCGACCGCGCAGCTTTTGTGGAGCGGATTCGCCAGTCAGCGTTCGCGGACCGCTTATTCGTGCATTTTGATGAGCAACCCGAGACGTTCATGAACGCCGCCCAAGTGCTGGCCAATCCGCAACCTGATGTGCATCTCTACGTGTGTGGACCCGCTGGTTTTATGCAACACGTACTGGACAGTGCACGCGTCCAAGGGTGGGCAGAAGACCGCTTGCACCGCGAATACTTCGCCGCCGCAGCCATCGACAGCAGCCACGATGGCAGCTTTAGCGTCAAAGTCGCGAGCAGCGGCCAGATCATCGAGATCCCGGCCGACAAAACCGTGGTGGCGGTGCTGGAAAGCCATGGCATCGACATCCCCATGTCGTGCGAACAAGGCGTGTGCGGCACCTGCCTGACCAATGTGCTGGAGGGCATACCCGACCACCGCGACATGTTCCTGACCGAAGAGGAGCAAGCGTGCAACAACCAGTTCACGCCGTGCTGCTCACGCTCGAAATCGCCGCTGCTGGTGCTGGATATCTAGTCGGCGCGCAAAATCACCCGCATCCGCTCACTGGCCACTGCCGAGCTGAAAATCTCGGCATAGCGCAACGTGGCATTGGCGTGCTCGCGCATCATGGCTTCAGCGCGAGCACCCTGGCCATTGACCAGCGCATCGAACACCGAATGGTGCTGCATGTGCGCGTAATTGAAGCGTCGATACTCGCGGGCCATGTCTTTGCGATCAACCGCCAGCGCCGTGACCGAGGCAAACGGTAAATGATCATTGCGCGCCAGCGCATCGGCAATCGCCGGGTTGTGACTGCCCTCAATAATCACCTGATGAAAGCGCATGTTGAGGTCGTGATAGGCCTCAAGGTCATCTTCGGTCACAAAGCCTTTATCGAACAGCTCGTCGCCTTGCAGCAGGCACAGCTCAAGGGCTGCCCGGCCTTCTGGCGAAAGCCCGCGCTCAGCGGTCAGACGCGCCGCCAACCCTTCAAGAACCCCGCGCACCTCGACAGCACCAGCGATGTCATTGGCACTGACCGAACGCACCTGAAACCCGCGACCGCCAAAACGCACCAACAAGCCTTCCTGCTCCAGCGTGCGAAACGCCATGCGCACCGGCATGCGTGAGACACCGAACAGTTCAGCGGTAGGGATTTCCATCAGACGTTCGCCTGCGGCCAGCTCGCCCGAGGCAATCATTTTGCGCAGTGCGATCAGCACCAGTTGGCCGGGCTTGCTCATCCAGGCGACTTCCAGAAAACAGGGGGCCGACATAGTAGCCCAGATCGACCTCAAAACCCTGTAGGAGCGAGCTTGCCTCGCGATCTTTTCAACATCAACAGATCGCGAGACAAGCTCGCTCCTACAGGGCGGGTTGAGTGCCGGGGTATTACATCGACAACGGATAGCTGATGATTACGCGGGTTTGGTCAAAGTCGCTGTTGAAGGTGCGTCGGTTGGTGGAGTTGTTGACCCGCAGGCTGAGGTTTTTGAAGCTGCCGCTTTGAACGGTGTATCCGATCTCGGTATCGCGCTCCCATTCCTTGCCGTTGGTGCCTTGCTTGGTGGTGGCATTGTCGCCGTGACCATATCGCACCATTGCCAATAAGCCCGGCACGCCCATGGCGGCAAAGTTGTAGTCGTAACGCGCTTGCCACGAACGCTCGTCCGCGTTGCTGAAGTTGCCGTTGAACATGTCGTTGCCCAGGGTTCGCCCGCTGCTGCCGTAAACCGACATCCAGCTGGTATCCCCACTCACTTTCTGCAAACCGAGGTACAGCGTGTGCCCGCCCGTCGCGGCGGAAAACAGGCCGTACGCCGTGCGGCTGCTGACGTTGCCGATGCGCGCGCTGCCGTCATCCTTGTCGATGAAGTAGCCCAGGTTGGCGCCCAATACCCAGTCGCCCACCGGCTGCTTATGCAGCAGGTTGAAGTAGCTCTGCTGGTAGATGTCTTTGAGTTGCGAATGCCAGACACCCACCTGGGTACGCTGCTCGTTGAAGCGATAATCTGCCCCCGCATAGTTAAAACGGTCAGATGTCACGCCCGGTGCGGCCCACGTCGACAGCTCTTGCATGTCCGAGGAGTTACGCAGGCTGACCTTGCGGTATTGGCCGGCCTGTACCGCCAGCCCTTCGATTTCCTTGGACACCAGCATGGCCCCGCGGAAGGTTTGCGGGAGCAGACGACCGTCGTCATAGCGCAGTACCGGCACGTCCGGCATCAGTTCACCGACTTTGATTTCAGTGGCCGAGAAGCGCATTTTTGCCGCCACCCCGGCACGGCTGAAATTGTCTGCGGCGCGCCCATTGCTGCGCACCGGCAGCAGCTCCGAACCACTGGCCTCGCGGCTGCTGTCGAGCTTGACGCCGAGCATGGCAATGCCATCCACCCCGAATCCGACAACGCCTGGGGTAAAGCCCGAACTGAACTTGAGGATAAAGCCTTGCGCCCACTCATCGACCTTGCTTTTGGTCGCGCCAGGGTCGCGAAAGTCGCGGTTGAAGTAGTAGTTGCGCAGCAGCAGATCCGTGCTGGAATCTTCAAAAAAGCCTTGATCCTGTGCCATGACAGGGGCGCACAAGGTCAACGACAGCAAGCCAATGGTGTTCTTCATTATTATTGTTCTCCGTTTTTTGGACGCAGCCGCTCCCCGCAGCTGAAAAAGCCCGCCCAGCTCTGGTTGAGGTGTACGTGTGGAATGTGCCCGGCCAGGGCCGGGCATTAATCAGCGCCCGAAATCAGGCTGCCGAAAGCACCGGCTGCGCGGTAGGAGCTCCCGGTTTGAGCAGCAACAAACAGCCTGCTGCGATCACGAATACGATGGCGAACACCCCGTACAAGTGCAGCGGTTGCCAGCCGCCATCGAGCAGAAAACCGGCCACGATGGGCGACAGGATCGCGCCGATCCGGCCAATCCCGATGCCCCAGCCCACGCCCGTGGTGCGCACCGAGGCGTCATAGACGATCGGCGACAGCGCATACAGCCCGGCCACGCAACCGTTGGAGAACATCCCGATCAACAGGCCCAGACCCAGCGCCGCCATGACCGAAGAGGCCGAGCCGACAAACAGCACCAGCAAGCCCGCCGTCACCAGCATGAACAGCGACAACACCCGTGTCAGCGGCCAGCGCGAGGCCAAACCACCGACCAGCGCGGCGCCAAAGATCCCGCCCACGCTCAACAACACCCCGCCGGTGATGCCCTGCTGCGCAGAAAGCCCGGCAGACACCAGCAACTTGGGCGTCCAGCTCATCACGAAGTAGAAGCCGAACATCACCAGGAAGAACAGCGTCCAGATCAACAACGTGGTGCGGCGCAGCGCTGGCGTCAGCAGCTTGGTAAAGCCCTTGCCCTCGCCTGCCACGCTCGCCACCACGGGCGGCATTTGGCTCAAGGTCGGTAGCCCCATGCGCCGGGCCAGACGATTGATACGTTGCAAGGCGGTTGCCGGGCGACGGGCCAGCAGAAAGTCCAGCGACTCCGGCAACCACAGCAGCACCAGCGGGATAACCGCAAAGGTCACGATGCCACCAAACAGAAACACCGAACGCCATCCCCAATGCGACAACAACCACACGGCGATCAGACCGCCGAGCGTGGCGCCCAAGGCATAGCCGGTGGACTGCAAACTCACCGCCAGGCCGCGCCAGCGCTTGCTCGCGTACTCACTGGCAATCACGTTGCTGCTGGCCAGAATGCCGCCGATACCCAGCCCGGTCAGGCCTCGCAGCAGCGCCAACTGAGTGGGCGACTGGCTCATCGACGAGAGCAGCATGCCAACGCCTGAAACCACCAGGCACAGCAAGATCAATGGACGGCGACCGATGCGGTCCGCCCAAGGGGCGATAAACAGAGAACCGGCAGCCATGCCGAACAAACCGGCGCTGAGCAGCATGCCGATTTGCGCCCCGCTCAACGCCCACTCAGCTGATACCGAGGCGGCGGTGAAGGCCATCACCAGCACATCGAAACCGTCGATCATGTTGAGCACAATGCATATTCCGATGGCGAGCCATTGGAAAGAACTCATCGGGCCAGTGTCGACAGTGGTTTTCAGATCGATAGCCATGCGCGTGCCTCCTGCCCGGACATCACCGAAGCAAAAGAGCCGCACAACACGGCGTGACTCACAGACATAAAGCATGCAGAACCCAGGCGGTTCTTTGCCCTTGAGAAGGCTTTCATGACGAGACCCTTTTTGTAGTTTTTATGGGTAACGGTCAGGGGCGAGACCCCGGACATCACCTGGCCGATAGTCAACCCGTTAATGGATCCATAGACAAGATGAGGGCCGGGGCGGTACAGGGAAAAACGTCTCTATTTAACTTTTCAAATAACCAATGTTGTCTTATTTATCAAATAGTTAAGCACTCTAATCATGACTGATATTACTGTGCGATTATCGATCACCATCTGTTCAGAGGGTGCTGTACACAACCCCCGTAGCAGTTGACGAGCTTTGCGAGGCTACGTCCGGCTGTAGTCGCTGACGAGGCACGAAGGCTGCGAAAGATCA